>NZ_JBQZFO010000005.1:0-288083 GCF_052691715.1 Serratia sp. NA_112.1 | reverse complement strand
TTCGGCTGCTCACCACAAAGCAGGAAAAACCACGCTTTTTCCTGCTTTGTCAGCAACCTAAGGGCGCCTTTCATGGCACCCTGATTCTTCCCCGCAAGGAAATTACTCTTGGTCCAGCAAATGGCCCATTTTTGCAGCCTTGGTGGCCAGGTAACGCTCGTTCTTCGGGTTGCGACCGACGATCAGTGGTACACGCTCGGTAATGTTGATACCGGCTTCGGTCAGGATCTCGACCTTTTTCGGGTTGTTGGTCAGTAAACGCACCGCATCCACGCCCAGCAGTTTGAACATATCCGCACACAAGGTGAAATCACGTTCATCCGCAGCAAAACCCAACTGGTGGTTGGCTTCTACCGTATCAGCGCCCTTGTCCTGCAGGGCATAAGCGCGGATCTTGTTCAGTAAACCGATATTACGACCTTCCTGGCGATGGTAGAGCAGGATACCGCGACCTTCTTCCGCGATATGCTCCAGTGCGGCTTCCAACTGAAAACCGCAGTCGCAGCGCAGGCTGAATAAGGCATCACCGGTCAGACACTCAGAATGTACCCGTGAGAGTACCGGTGTTGCACCAGAAATATCCCCGAACACCAGTGCCAGATGATCGTGCCCGGTCGCCAGTTCTTCGAATCCTACCATCAGGAAATCGCCCCAAGGTGTTGGCAATTTGGCCTCTGCCACCCGTTTAAGCTGCATGTTGCTCTCCACAAATACTTCCGATTCAATCATGGTTGCGCATCCTACTTCCGGGTCAGTTAGCTGACCAGTATTAAATGCGCAACGATGATCGGCATTTCATTAATTATCGGCTATTTTGCCATAACTTCTTGCCCTGAGGTGCTTAGCAAATCAGCATCCGGCGTTTTCAGCCAACTATTATTGCAATAGGCCGTTTATCTGTTTAATTTTTCGAGTGTTATCAATATTGCAAGATTGTTACACTGCAAATTGGCTTATGCAAAGGACTATGGGAATGTTTGAGATGGCAAAACGTACGGCAGCAGGCGCACTAGTGCTGTTGCTGATGCCGCTGGCGGTATGGATTTCCGGCTGGCAATGGCAACCGGGTGGCGACGGCAAACTGCTGAAAGGTCTGTACTGGCTGACTGAAACAGTCACTTCGCCCTGGGGGATCCTCACCAGTATTATTCTTGGTGCCTGGTTTTTGTGGTGTCTGCGTTTTCGTATCAGACCGGCCATTGGATTGTTGGTGCTGCTCAGCGCATCGATTCTGATCGGACAGGGCGTGAAGTCGTTGATCAAGGATCGCGTGCAGGAGCCACGGCCATTTGTGCTGTGGTTGGAGTCGGCCCACCAGATTGATGAAAAGTACTTTTATTCGCTCAAACGTAAAGAGCGGGGTGCATTGGTGAAAGAGCAACTTCAGGATCAAGCGCTGGTACCGGTATGGTTACGTGAGCACTGGCAGTTTGAGACCGGCTTTGCGTTCCCTTCCGGCCACACGATGTTTGCCGCCAGTTGGGCGCTATTGGGCGTAGGGCTGTTGTGGCCAAGACGCCACTACAAGACCGTAGCGGTCTTGATGGTGTGGGCAATCGGTGTCATGGGCAGCCGCTTAATGCTGGGCATGCATTGGCCACGGGATCTGGCTGTGGCGACCTTGCTCAGTTGGCTGTTGGTGACGATAGCTTGCTGGTTGGCCCAACGCTGGTTTGGCCCTTTAACGCCACCGCCGCAAGAGCAGCAGGAAATAGCGGAAAGAACCTCGGAAGATAAAACCAGGTGACGCCGTCACTTAATGCGGTGTCGCTATGGCACCGCATTAACCGCTTACATTTCCTGTCATTGCAATTCTTATTAATGCCCCCACATCCTTATTAATCTATTATTTTGAGAAGCTTTCTCATTAATTTGGTCGGGAGCGTCGTTTACTGTCGAATATGCCAGCAGATATGTGGTTTTATCGTGCAGCAGGGTTTCCCTGCCACGATGGGAAATGCTAACTTAAAGGTTAGGGAAGCCACGTATTGGCATAATTCATCCGATTAACTCGGCATCGCGGGAAAGAATGTGAAATATTTGCTGATTTTTTTGTTGGTTCTGGTGATTTTCGTGATTTCTGTCACGTTGGGCGCGCATAACGATCAGGTCGTAAGTTTTAACTATCTGGTTGCGCAGGGCGACTATCGCGTATCGACCCTGTTGGCGGCGTTGTTTGGCGCCGGTTTTGTTATCGGCTGGGTCATTTGTGGCCTGTTTTATCTGCGTACCCGCATTGCGTTGGGGCGAGCCGAACGCAAAATCAAAAGGTTGGAACTGCAGCTTGAACAACCTGCTGAATCGGCAGTTCCGTCCGTTGTCAGCAAGGAATAACCTTCTATGTTAGAGCTGCTGTTTCTGTTGTTGCCCGTGGCTGCCGCGTACGGCTGGTACATGGGGCGCAGAAGTGCTCAACAGGACAAACAACAGGAAGCCAACCGTCTGTCGCGTGAGTATGTGGCCGGGGTTAACTTCCTGCTTTCCAACCAGCAGGATAAAGCGGTCGATCTCTTCCTTGATATGCTGAAAGAGGACAGCAATACCGTAGAAGCCCACCTGACGCTGGGTAACCTGTTCCGTTCGCGCGGCGAAGTAGACCGCGCAATCCGCATCCATCAGGCACTGATGGAAAGCGCCTCCCTGACCTTCGAGCAACGTCTGCTTGCCGTGCAGCAGCTGGGCCGCGATTATATGGCCGCCGGCATGTACGACCGCGCCGAAGATATGTTTGGCCAGTTAATCGGCGAAGAAGATTTCCGCATTTCCGCGTTGCAGCAACTGTTGGTGATCCACCAGGCCACCAGCGACTGGCAAAAAGCCATCGATGTGGCGGAAAAACTGGTCAAATTGGGTAAAGATAAACAACGTATCGAGATCGCCCATTTCTACTGCGAACTGGCATTGCAGGCGATGGGCAGTGACGATCTCGATAAGGCGATGGGCTTGCTGAAAAAAGCGGCCTCGGCAGATAAACAGTGCGCCCGGGTATCTATAATGGTGGGCCGAATTTATATGGCGCAGGGTGAATACGCCAAGGCGGTTGAATCGCTAACGCGTGTGCTGAACCAGGATAAAGAGCTGGTGAGCGAAACCTTGCCGATGCTGCATGAGTGTTACCAGCATCTGGAACAGCAACAGGATTGGGCGGATTTCCTCAAACGCTGTGTTGAAGAAAATACCGGTGCCACCGCAGAGCTGATGCTGGCGGAAATTATTGAGCAGAATGAAGGGCGTGACGTGGTGCAGGTGTATATCAACCGCCAGCTCCAGCGCCACCCGACGATGCGGGTATTCTATCGCCTGATGGATTATCACTTGGCAGATGCGGAAGATGGGCGTGCGAAAGAAAGCCTGTTGTTACTGCGTGATATGGTCGGTGAACAGATACGTACCAAACCGCGTTATCGCTGCCATAAGTGCGGATTTACCGCACACTCGCTGTATTGGCATTGCCCGTCATGCCGGGCATGGTCATCGGTTAAACCGATCCGAGGGCTGGATGGCCAATAATCTGCAATAAAAACGGGGCTAAAATAGTCCCGTTTTTATTATGTTAGCGCTTTATTTTTTCTTGCCGGCTTTGACGCCGCCTTTCAGCAGCTGACGCAGCTTCTTCAATTCTTTCTGGTTCAGCGGCTGCTCGATTTCTTCTTCAATCCCCTGATTGTCAATTTCACCGTGATGCAATTCCGCCGATTTTTTAGCGGTTTTGTTTTTGTCCCCCTTGGCCGGTAAGTCGAAGCTATTTTCAAGACGTTGACAGACCTCGGCGCTCAGAGAAAGTTGGTTATCGGCGGCAATGGCACGAATTTTCTCTTTGAGTTCCAGAGGGATTTTAATCGTTAGTGTAGATATCTCGCTCATTTTGAAGCCTTTCTGCGGGAAGATTGTCTTCAAGCTAAGCCAGTCGTGAGTGAGAGTCCAGTGTGTAATAAAAATTTAATATTTCCGTAACATTAGCGAGGGGTAATGAACGACAAGACGGGGGAATTGAGGGAGAGCCCGGCGTGCCGGGCTCTATACCAGAGTGCTTATTTGTAGATGACGGCGGTGCCACTTAGCATGTTATTACCACCGGCAGAGATAATGCGGTAGCTGCTGGCGCCCTGGGCTTTGGCTTTGGCAGCCAGTTTGGCTTCCAGGCTGCTCAGAGTGGTGGCATGGCCTGCAGAGACGACACCGGATGCGGTCAGGCTGGTGGCCTGCTGCAGGTCTACCGGCTCAGCGGCGAAGGTAGCAAAAGAGGTCATGGCGATAGCGGCTGCTGCTGCAAAATATTTGATGTTTTTCATAAGAAACTCCAGTCTATTTATTTAGGTTGGAAGTCGTTCGATTCCGATGTGTTGAATAATAAAGCACCCATATAGATTTAAAATCTGATAATGCTGAATATCTAATTCAAAATATTTGATTAACAATTTACGCATCTTTACGGCGCTTTACGCAGCCAGGGTTAATGGCATCGGGGCTATATTGACGCTTGATGACGAACCTGGGGATAACATTACTTAACTGCAGGCTGCGCTGCGGCTGGGATTTCTGTCGGCTGGCATGTAGAATGCGGCGGTCAGTTTGGCGGGTTGTTACCTGGTTATGTCCATTTTACAGAAGGTAGAAGAAATGAAGTCTGAAAATAACATTAATAACAATGACTTAAAATCATCTCCGATCATCGTTGCGCTTGATTACGCAGATATTGGCGCAGCATTGGCATTTGCCGATCGTATTGATCCGCAAGACTGCCGGCTAAAAGTGGGTAAGGAAATGTTCACCCTGTTTGGACCGCAACTGGTGCGCGACTTGCACGCCCGCGGGTTCGACGTATTTCTGGATTTGAAATTCCACGATATTCCCAACACCACCGCTCGTGCGGTCGCGGCGGCGGCTGAACTGGGCGTGTGGATGGTTAACGTCCACGCCAGCGGCGGTGCGCGTATGATGACCGCCGCCAAAGAGGCGTTGCTGCCTTATGGCGCGCAGGCGCCGTTGTTGATCGCCGTGACCGTGCTTACAAGCATGGAGGCGGAGGATTTGCAGGCTATCGGCATCGACCTTTCTCCGGCCGATCAGGCGGAACGTCTGGCGCGTCTGACCCGAGATTGTGGACTGGACGGCGTGGTCTGTTCTGCGCATGAGGCCGAGCGCCTGAAAGCAGCCTGTGGCCAACAGTTCCAACTGGTTACGCCGGGTATCCGTCCTGAAGGCAGCGATGCCGGCGATCAGCGCCGCATCATGACGCCGGTACAGGCACAGGCGGTGGGTGTTGACTACATGGTGATTGGGCGCCCGATCACCCAATCTGCCGATCCTGCCGCTACGCTGAGCGCCATTCGCGCTTCACTGGCCTGAGGAGATACTGATGAAGGACGATAACAGCCGTCTGGTTTATTCCACCGACAGCGGGCGTATCAAGCAGGAAGAAGTTAAGCCACAGCGCGACAAGGGTGATGGCATCGTGCGTATTCAACGCCAGACCAGTGGGCGCAAGGGGAAGGGCGTTTGTCTGATCTCTGGTGTTGATCTCGATGATGCGGGGCTGGAAAAACTGGCGGCTGAACTGAAGAAGAAGTGTGGCTGTGGCGGTTCGCTCAAGGACGGCGTGATTGAGATCCAGGGTGATAAGCGTGATTTGCTAAAACAGCTGCTGGAAGCCAAAGGGATGAAGGTCAAACTGGCGGGCGGTTAATCACTAGGGAAATTGCCATGCCGCGGTGTAATGCTGCGGCATGGCAGTGGGTGATGCTGCCGGGCGTTGACCCGTTAATGGCAATGATGCCACTGACTAAAAGTAAAACAGACCTGAAATATTCTTTATTATGGTTAATACGTCAAAGCGTAAACGCTTTTGCCAGCCTGTCGGCTAGTGGCGGTCAGGTTATTTACCTACCTGATGACCAATGATGCCCCCAACGGCGGCTCCGCCGAGCGTACCCAGTGCGCTACCATCGGTTAACACCGCGCCGCCCACAGCCCCAGCACCGGCACCGATAGCGGTGTTACGGTCACGTTTGGACATGTTGGAACAAGCGCTGAGTGAAAACGCCAGCGCAAGCGCCAGAGCGGCAGTGGCGAAACGTTTATTGATAATCATCATAGTGACTTCTCCTTAGCATTGGCTTATGGGAGTGCCCTATAAGTATAGGCATGAACCCTAAATTTGGCCTGCTCTTGGCTCCCAAAGCGTATCGATATAAAAAATGGCATTTTTTGTTAAAGGCAGAACAATTGAAAAGCTAAAGGCGCTCTCTCTGCCAATATCCACTATAAGCCTCTGCTTGACGATAAATAGGTAAATAGTCCTAAAGTCCATTTTCCCGCCTTTTGCAGGCTATTTCCTCTGTGCCCCACAGTTCTCGGTTTCCAGCAGAAGGCTACGCGGTCTTTAGCGATTTACGCCATACCCTCTAAGGGACAGCCTACCGACAATATTCCCAACAGTCTTAACCGGGAAAGACAAATGCTTAACGATCTCAAGCAGCAGGTATTAGAGGCCAATCTGGCCTTGCCACGCCATCATCTGGTGACATTCACCTGGGGTAACGTCAGTGCTGTTGCTCGCCGCGAGGGGGTGATGGTGATCAAGCCGTCGGGGGTAGAGTATGCATTGATGACCCGTGACGATATGGTGGTGGTGGAGCTGGAAAGCGGCAAAGTGGTGGAGGGGAATAAAAAGCCGTCATCGGACAGCGATACCCACCGGGCGCTGTACCTGGAGTTTGCCGCTGCCGGGGGGATTGTTCACACTCATTCGCGGCATGCCACCATCTGGGCACAGGCGGGGCTGGATATTCCTGCCTGGGGCACCACCCACGCCGATTATTTTTATGGTGACATCCCCTGTACCCGCCAGATGCACAATGCGGAAATCAATGGCCGCTACGAGTGGGAAACCGGCCGGGTGATCGTCGAAACTTTTGCAGAACGCCAGTTGGATCCGGCGGCGATACCGGCGGTGCTGGTGCACTCACACGGACCCTTTACCTGGGGAAAGGATGCGGAAAACGCAGTGCACAATGCGGTGGTGCTGGAAGAGATTGCCTACATGGGGATTTTTTCGAGCCAACTGACACCGGGGCTGGCGAACATGCAGCAGATGCTGTTGGATAAACATTACCTGCGCAAGCACGGTAAAAATGCCTATTATGGTCAGTAACCCTCAGGTAGGCCGTCGTGTGACGGCCACCACTTTCTCGCCTGACACCTAGTCGTTTACTATATCCAACTGAATTCCCTGGCGTTTTAATTGGTGCTGATAGTCCAGCGACAGCCGGGAATCGGTGATCACCCGATGCACTTTCCCCTGCTGAGTCAGCGGATTGGGTTGGATTTGTCCAAACTTGGACGAGTCGGTCAGGACAATATTTTCTACGCCTTTTGCCAGTACGGCATTAACCACATCGGCGCGCATCATATCGCGACCGGTAAAGCCGGTGTCCGCATGGTAGCCGTCAATGCCGATAAACGCCTTGCTGAAATGCACCTGCTGAATGCACTGTCGCGTTAACGGCCCGACCACGGTTTCGCTTTTTTTCTGATACAGGCCGCCCAGCACGATCACTTCGCAGTCGGTCTCTTTCAGCAGGTTGGCGATATAGTGGCTGACGGTGATCAGCGTGATGCGCTTGCGTTCGGCAATGTAGCGAGCCAAAAGCGCGTTGGCACTGCCGCTTTCGATAAAGATGGTTTCATCGTCGTTAACCAGCGATGCGGCATATTGCGCCAGCTTTTGCTTGAGAGTGAAGTTGGACATCATGCGTGCATCGACGTCGTCACTTTCCAGCGCCAGTGCGGAACCATGCACCCGCTTCAAGTAACTGCGCTTCTCCAGCAGGTTCAAATCCTGACGGATTGTCACCTCAGAAACGCCGGTAGCAGCAGCTAAATCGCTGACGCTGATGCGCCGACGGTCGTTAACCAATTGCAATATTGTCTGTTGTCTTGAATTCATATCAACCTGATGTGCGGCCACCAAGGTGCGGCCGCTAATATTTGTTGTTTAAATAGTATGTTCTGTTCGCGCAATAATATCATCCTGCGCGTCAGGGGATAATGCGGTAAAGAACGCGGAATATCCAGCAACACGAACCACTAAATCACGATACTGGTCAGGATGTTGCTTCGCTTCCAGCAGGGTTTCTCGCGACACAATGTTGTACTGTACGTGCCAGCCCTGATAGTCCTCAAAGAAGGTGCGCAGCATCAGCATCAGCTTTTCACGATCGACCGGGTTTTCCAGAGTGGCCGGGTTGAGTTTCTGGTTCAGCAGCACGCCACCGAGGATTGAGGCGGTAGGTAACTTTGACAGTGAATTAAACACGGCAGTCGGCCCCAGGTGGTCGGTACCTGATGCCGGGCTGGCACCTTCCGCCAGCGGCGTATGCGCTTTACGCCCATCCGGTGTTGCCAGGGTAGCCGCGCCAAAGGGGATGTTAGCCGAAATGGACGAAGTACCGGCGTAGTAAGTGCCGCCGATCGGGCCACGACCAAAGCGGGTATTGTGGTACTGCCCGAGTTCGTCAATGTAGGTTTGATAAGCGCGCACCAGCAATTGGTCGACCTCATCCACGTCATTGCCGTATTTTGGCGCGGCGTTGAGCAGCCGCTGACGTAACTGCTCACCGCTTAACCCGTCAAAGTCATTGGCCAGCGCTGCTGCCAACTGTTGCTGGCCGATCGCACCCTGATCGAACACCAGTTTACGCACTGCCGCCAGACTGTTGCCCAGGTTGGCAATACCGACCTGTAGGCCCGAAACCCAGTCGTATTTTGCACCACCTTGCTTAATGCTTTTACCGCGTTCAATGCAGTCGTCCACCAATGCTGAGCACAGAATGTCGTGAGCATTTTCTTCCAGCACGCTATCGACCACGCACTCAATTTCAATCGACTTACGGGTGTAGTAGCGGATCTGGCTGTCCCAGGCGTCAAGCACCTGATCGAAATGGCTGAAGTTGCCTCGCGACAACGCCAACTCCTGGTGCAGGAACACCTTGCCAGAGGTGGCATCACGCCCTTGATCCAGCGCCGCCAGCAATACTCGGGCGAAGTTGATAAAACTCATGCCGGTGCAGCGATAACCCCATTTCCCGCCAACGGCGGTTTCGATACAGCCAATCGCCGCATAATCATAGGCATCCTGTACCGCCACCCCCAGCTTGATAAATTCGGGAATGACGATCTCATCGTTGTTGAAGGCCGGCATGCCGAAGCCACAACGGATCACCTGCACGCAGGCATCGAGAAAATCGCTGCTCATCCCGGCATGGTAACGAACGCTGAGGTTAGGTTGGGTTGAGCGCAGACGGCCACAGGACTCCAGAATGGTATAGGATAAAGGATTCACCGCGTCGCAGGGTTGGCCATCGATCAGCTTCTGTCCGCCAAGAGTGACGTTCTGATACAGCGGGCTGCCTGCCGAGGCTTTGGAGTGCGAACCAGAACGGATCTTGTTGATCTCCAAAAGTTTCAGCCAGCAGCTGTGCAGCATTTCAATCGCACGCTCACGCGGCAGAGTCTGCTCCAGCTCGACATCGCGGCGATACCAGGGGTACAGGTATTGGTCGAGACGGCCAAAGGACACCGAATGGCCGTTGGACTCAATTTGTAACGTTAACTGAATGAAGTAACACAGTTGCAGCGCCTGCCAGAAGGTCTGCGGTGGGCGGTGAGCGATTAACTCGCAGTTTTCCGTGATGGCCAGCAGCTCTTCACTCCGCCAGTGGCGACTTTCCGCCAGTGCCATGTTGCGGGCCAGTTCGGCAAAGCGCAGGATATGGGCGCTCAGTGCCTCCAGGGTCAGGTCGATAGCCTTCAGGAATTGTTCCTGCTGTAACTCTTGCCAGTCGGTGAGGCGAAGGCGGCTGCGGCGCTCGTCCACCTTGTCGCGTAGCCCGTCCAGGCCTTTTTCCAGCAGCAGTGGGAAATTTACCGCCAGGTGGGCATCTCCCGAAGTCATATTGCCTTCGGCCTTGATGATGCCGGTGGCCAGCAGCGCCTGTTGTTCATCGGTGAACATGCCGTAGCAGCGGTCTTGTACCGTCTGGCCGCGCCACCACGGGCATATCCGGTGCAGGATGGCCTTATTCTCTTCGCTGATGGAAAAACCGGCGCCTGGGCGGTCGGCCAATTGGTCAATCTCGTCTTCTATCCAACTGACGGTATATTCCGGGAAGATCGGCGCGGCGCGCAATTCGCTGGCCTGGTTGCCGATAATCAGCTCATCGTTGTCGATTCTCAGGGTGCGTTTGGCCAGATGGTTAGTTAATGCCAGCGCCCGACGCACCGGCAAGGGTTTGTCCAGGTGTTGCTGATAGGCTTCGGTATAGTGCTGTGCGCGTTCGGTGCAAACCGGCGGTTTGACGATATGGATCAGCGCTTTCTTGTGGGCCAGGGTGCGTGCAGTCAGGGTGGTCAAGTCCAGCGTGGTCATGATGTTATCCTCGCAAAATAGCGGTTAGCCCTTTGGTTTTGGCGTACTGCTCGGCATAGGCCAGCAGTTCGGGTGTATCCAGTGGGGTACGGGCTGCGTGATAGGGTTCGCCGAGCAGGTGGTATTTGTTGATGCCCAGTGTGTGATACGGCAAAAAATGAATCTCTTTGGCACCGGCTTCATCGGCGGCGAAATCGACAATCGTGCGGACAGAGTGGTGATCGGCGTTAAACTCCGGGATCAGCGGCACGCGCACAATGGTTTGGGTGCCGCGCTCAGCCAGCCGACGAAAATTGTCCATTACCCGTTTGGCGGAGCCGCCGGTCCACTGTTTGAAGCGCCGTTCATCGACGTGCTTCAGATCCGCCAGCATCAGGTCAAGCCAGGGCAGTGAAGGGGCGATGTACGACCACGGGGTATGGAGGCATGACTCCACTGCGGTATGAATTCCAGCCTCACGACTGCGGCGCAGTAGTTCTGCCGCCACGGTCGGTTGCATAAAGGGTTCGCCGCCGGACAGCGTCAGGCCACCGCCGGTCCTTAGATAAAAGGGGCGATCGCGCAGGACCTCGGCCATGATAGCGTCGATATTTATCGCGCTGCCGCACAGGCTGAGCGCGCCAGTTGGGCAACGGGCAGCCAATGCGGCATAATCTTCATGGCTGAGTAAATCGCGCTGGATCACCAGATTATCGTCTATCCGCCGGACAGCCTGCGGATCCTCTTCGCTGCATAGCGTGCAGCCGCCAAGACACAGGCGTGGGTCGAACAACAGGTCTGCCTTTCGCGCCCGGCTTTCCGGGTTTTGGCACCAGCGGCAGCCGAGCGAGCAGCCCTTCAGAAACACTACGCTGCGAATACCTGGGCCATCATGGGTGGAATAGCGCTGCAGATTGAAGATCACGAGTCACCTGTCATTCGATTGCTTTTCTGTTTTTATTAAATTTGTTTCGAATGAAAGTTGATTTGATTTCGATCACATATAAACGTATTGCATGTCCTACTATGCTCAGAGTTTGAATTCGCCCACAGAAGATTCAGGAGTCCGTAATGGAGCTATATCTCGATACCGCTGATGTGAACGCCGTGAAACGCCTGGCGCGCATCCTTCCGTTGCATGGCGTGACCACTAATCCAAGTATTGTTGCCA
The DNA here is from genome assembly GCF_052691715.1 of Serratia sp. NA_112.1. Lineage (NCBI taxonomy): Bacteria > Pseudomonadati > Pseudomonadota > Gammaproteobacteria > Enterobacterales > Yersiniaceae > Serratia > Serratia sp. NA_112.1. The sequence goes on along the minus strand of NZ_JBQZFO010000005.1, from coordinate 276,504 downwards.
AAGAGGGGAAACCGATTTGGGAGGTGTTGCCGGCTCTGCGTGATGCGATGGGGGGCACCGGCAAGCTGTTTGCTCAGGTGATGGCCAACGATGCCGAACTTATGGTGGCTGAAGCGGCGCTGCTTCATCAGCGAGTGCCAGGGCTGGTGGTGAAGGTGCCGGCGACCGCTGAAGGGCTGGCAGCAATTAAGAAACTGAAAACGATGTCGATCCCGACCTTGGGGACGGCGGTCTACGGCGCGGGTCAGGGATTGCTGGCGGCGTTGGCCGGGGCAGAGTATGTCGCCCCTTACATTAACCGTCTGGATGCGCAGGGCGGCGACGGCATCAAGATGGTGCAGGAGCTGCAACAGTTGCTGACGCTGCATGCACCAGGAGCCAGAGTGCTGGCCGCCAGTTTTAAAACGCCGCGTCAGGCACTGGAGTGTTTACTGGCAGGTTGCCAGGCCATCACCTTGCCGGTCGACGTTGCCGAGCAGTTCCTTGCCGCACCTGCGGTACAGGCGGCGGTAGAGAAGTTCGAACAGGATTGGCAGGGGGCCTTTGGGACTAACTTATTGAACTGAGCTGTAAACAAAGAAAAGGGCACTGATCAAGTGCCCGCAGACTGATGACAAACCTCATTCCTGCCCAGAGCGAGTTGAGGTCGATAAATAAAAATCAGGAAAATAAATTTATTGATTTTCGGCTGTTCACCACAAAGCAGGAAAAACCACGCTTTTTCCTGCTTTGTCAGCAACCTAAGGGCACTGATCAAGTGCCCGGTTGTTTAGAAGTAGGGGCGCTGCATGCCGCGTCTAATCGCAGGTTTAGCTATTCTCACGCAGGACGATCGGTGACTCCTGCGCCATAGGCTGGCTGGAGTTCAGCGCACGGCGGATCACAAAGAAGGCGGAGACCAGCATGGTAACCGCCACCAACATAAAGAAAGCACAGAGTGCGGCGTTAATCTGGTTGCTGAACACGATGGTTTCCATATCCTTTAAGGTCTTGGCCGGTGCGATTAACGTACCTTGCTCAATACCGGTAGAGAATTTCTTCGCCTGTGCCAGGAAGCCGATACTCGGTTTTTCATGGAAGATCTTCTGCCAACCGGCGGTCATTGAGGTGATAAACAACCAGACGGTGGGGAGAATAGTCACCCAGGCGTAGCGCTGTTTTTTCATTTTGAACAGCACCACGGTGCCGAGGATCAGCGCCATTGACGCCAGCATCTGGTTACCGATACCGAACAGCGGCCACAGAGTGTTGATGCCGCCGAGTGGGTCGACCACCCCCTGATAGACAAAGAACCCCCAGCCGGCGACCGCCACCGTCGTTCCCGCCAGATTACCGAACCACGAACGGTTGTTGGCCAACCGAGGGATCGCCACGCCAACTAAATCCTGCACCATAAAGCGGCAGGCGCGGGTCCCGGCATCGACGGCGGTCAGAATAAACAGGGCTTCGAACAAAATGGCGAAATGATACCAAAACGCCATCATCGCGCGGCTGTTAAACACCTCGGTAATGATGTGCGCCATACCTACCGCAAAGGTCGGTGCGCCACCGGCCCGCGACAGAATCGAGTGCTCTCCGACGTCTTTGGCAATCATCGTCAGGGTTTCCGGGGTGATCATAAAGCCCCAACCGTTAATCACCTGCGAGGCATTTTCCACCGTGGTGCCGATCAGCGCCGCCGGTGAGTTCATGGCGAAGTAAACGCCCGGATCGATAACCGAGGCGCAGATCAGTGCCATGATGGCCACAAAGGACTCCATCAACATGGCGCCATAGCCGATAAAGCGGATATGGCTTTCACGCTCCACCAGTTTCGGTGTTGTACCGCTGGATACCAACGCATGGAAGCCGGAAATTGAGCCGCAGGCGATGGTAATAAACAGGAACGGGAACAGCGAGCCGGCGAACACCGGGCCACTACCGTCGATAAAGCGCGACACCGCTGGCATTTTCATTTCCGGCATGGCAAAGACGATGCCAATCGCCAGCCCGATAATGACGCCAATCTTCATAAAGGTGGACAGATAGTCACGCGGCGCCAACAGCAGCCACACCGGCAGTACCGAGGCGACAAAGCCATAGACCACCAGCACCCAGGTCAGCGTAGTACCGTGCAGCGTGAAGAACGGGCCCCAGTAGGGGTCTTGTGCCACATTGCCGCCGTAAATAATCGCCAGCAGCATCAGGGCAAAACCCACCACCGAAATTTCGGCGATTTTACCCGGCCGAATAAAACGCATATACACGCCCATAAACAGCGCGATAGGAATGGTAGCGGCGATAGTGAACAGGCCCCATGGGCTGTCGGCCAAAGCTTTTACCACCACCAGCGCCAGCGCAGAGAGAATGATAATCATCACCCCCAGCGCACCCAGCATGGTGATCACCCCGGCGAAGGCGCCCAGTTCCTGCTTGGCCATTTCACCCAGCGAACGGCCGTCACGGCGAGTGGAGATAAACAGGATCAGGAAGTCCTGCACGGCACCGGCCAGCATCACCCCAACCAGGATCCAGATGGTGCCGGGCAGAAAGCCCATTTGTGCAGCCAGGATCGGGCCAACCAACGGCCCGGCACCAGCAATAGCGGCAAAGTGGTGACCAAACAGCACCCATTTGTTGGTGGGCACGTAGTCCAATCCGTCGTTGCGACGTTCCGCCGGCGTCATGCGGCGATCGTCGAGCTCAAAGACTTTCCTGGCAATAAACAGGCTGTAGAAGCGGTAAGCGATGCTGTAGCAGGCGACCGCCGCTACCACTAGCCAAACCGCATTAACATGCTCCCCACGGCTTAGCGCCAGCATGGCGAAGGCAAATGCGCCCACCAACGCCACCGCCAGCCAGACGATCCCGGACTTGACGTTTTTCATGATCAACAACTCCTTGGTGTGCAGAAATAAAAAAGAGAAGCTCTTATTGGAGAATGGATACAAATTAAAAGTAGGAGTTTTGTGCGTGAAAAACAGCAGGTCGGATGAGAAATGTGAAGCTGGTTGAGTAATAGCGTAAAAACAATGTGATGGTGTTGTAGCGTTCCCTCTCTTTTATGACGCAAAGACATCGGCGTTGTTATTCAATCGACGAAAAAAAACACCGGAGGTTAACCCGTCCGGTGTTTGTCTGACCTCAGTGAATCTTGCGAGCTTAGGCCGCCGGTCTGGCGATCACGCTGCGGGTTTCCATACGCACTTCGGCGATGGTGACCTGCAGGTTATCACCCTGGCGGTAGACGACTTCGCCTTTGATCTGAACGGTGCCGGTCTCCTGGCTGCAGACCATTTCATCACGCACCGCGTGAATAAAGGGAGCCGGGATAAAGGCCACTGCGCCGTTGTCCAGCAGGCGTACACGCAGGCCGCCGCGGGTCACGTCGATGATCTCTGCATTGAAGCGCTCATCGGTGCCGGCTTTATCTTTCAGGTAGCGGGCATACAACCAGTCGCCCACGTCGCGCTCTGCCATGCGGTTCAGACGACGGCGCTCTGCCAACTGGACGGTAACTTCGTCCTGCGGCTTCTCCGCGGACTGCTCGGCGATAATGGCTTTCAGCAGACGGTGGTTAACCATATCGCCGTATTTACGGATCGGTGAGGTCCAGGTGGCGTAGGCTTCCAGCCCCAGGCCATAATGCGGGCCCGGTGTGGTGCTGATCTCGGCATAGGTCTGGGAACGACGGATGCGGCTGTCGAGGAACTGGGTCGGCTGTGAATCCAGGTGACGGCGCAATTCGCAGAACCCTTCCAGCGTCAGCAGTTTCTCGGCATCGGCTTCCACGCCGTTGGCCTGCAGCACGGTAACCGCCTGTTCAACCAGCAGCGGATCGAAACCGGTATGCACGTTGTAAATGCCGAAGCCGAGATGGTCGCGCAGCACGATAGCGGCGCAAACGTTGGAAGCAATCATGCACTCTTCAACGATACGGTTGGCCGTGCGGCGTTGCTCGGTGACGATCTCCAGCACTTCGCCTTTTTCGCCCAGAACAAAGCGGTAGTCAGGGCGATCTTTAAATACCAGAGCGTGCTGGTGGCGCCAGGAGTTACGCACATCGCACACGCGATTGAGCAGGGTGATTTGCTGTGCAATGTCGTCACTTGGCGGTTGCCAGCCAGCAATGTCTTCCAGCCAGTCGGACACTTCGTCATAAACCAGTTTGGCTTTTGACTCGATCTCGGCGGCGAAGAAGCGAATGTCGTCAGCCAGGGCGCCGTCGGCACCGATGGTCACGCGGCAGGCCAATACCGGACGGCGTTGGTTCGGGCGCAGTGAACACAGGTTGTCTGACAGATCGCGTGGCAACATAGGGATGTTGAAGCCTGGCAGGTAGTTGGTGAAGGCGCGCTTGCGGGCGATTTCATCCAATGGGCTACCTTGCTCGACGTAGGCGGTCGGATCGGCAATGGCGATGGTCAATTGCAGTGAGCCGTCGCCGTTGTCCTGTACGAACAACGCATCGTCCATATCTTCGGTGCTGGCACTGTCAATGGTGACAAAATTCAGCGCAGTCAGGTCTTCACGCGGCAGTGAAGCATCCGGCTCGCTGATGGCGATCATCTCCGGAGCTTCTTTTTCCAGATTATGACGGGCCAGCGTGACCCACCATGGCGCCAGGTGATCTTCACCATCGGTAATAAATTGGGTCAAATCGGCGTTGAAACCGCGGTCGCCTTTCAGCGGGTGGCGACACATTTCTGCCACTGCCCAGTCACCGGCCTGGAAATTGTGGTTCAGACCACGCGCGGGACGACACTGAATCGCGTCTTTCAGCAACGGATGATCGGGCACGATCGACAAACGGTCATCGCGCTTTTGCACTCGGCCAACAAAGCGCGACAGGAATGGCTCGATCAGCGTTTCCGGTTCGGCGATTTCGCGCTCTTTTTCGGTATGCAGAGTCGCGCTCACACGGTCGCCGTGCATGACTTTCTTCATGTACGGTGGCGGAATGAAATAACTTTTTTGACCGTCTACTTCAAGAAAGCCAAAGCCTTTCTCAGTCCCTTTTACTACGCCTTCAACGCGCGGGGTCTGAGAGTGAAGTTGCTGTTTAAGCTGCGCCAGCAGCGGGTTATCTTGAAACATATCGTCCAGTGAATGGGTTGTGAGTGGCAAGATTTGCGGCTGACAGTTTTACGCGAATCACCCGCTGCGGGCAAGCCAAACGTCACGGTTTTACCGTGTTAGCGCGTGAATTTAGGGAATATTCAAAAAACAAAAGTCGTCACGGAGCAAAGTGGTACGGAAGGCGATTGAAATATTAGCGCGCCCGGCGTAAACCGGGCGCTGCAGGTCAGGCGATACGCAGCGTTGACTGTGCGATGCAGCGGCGTATTTCTACCGGTATCGATTTGGAGGTCGGAGTGCCAGTGCCATCACCAAAGCTGGCCAGTGGCACCAGTGGGTTGGTCTCGGGATAATAAGCCGCCAGATTGCCGCGTGGGATATCGTAGCTCACCAGTTTGAAACCGCTCACCTTGCGGGTGATACCGTCATTCCACAGGGTTTCGATCTCTACCAATTCGCCGTCCTGCATATCCAGAACGGCCAGATCTTCCGGATTTATAAACAGCACTTCTCGTTGGCCATATACGCCACGGTAACGGTCATCCAGCCCGTAGATGGTGGTGTTGTACTGATCGTGCGAGCGCAAGGTCTGCAGTGTGAAGGGGGCCTGGCGACCGTCTAACTGCGGGAACAGGCTGTCTGGCAACGGGGCAGCGCCGAATTCCGCTTTGCCGCTGGGGGTCGCGAAGCGTAGTTCAGCGGCGGCGTTACCCAGATAGAAACCACCCGGTTGCTCGCAACGACGGTTGAAATCCTCGAAGCCGGGAATGGTGGCGGCGATGTGATTGCGGATCAACGAATAGTCATCTGCCAATTCCAGCCAGTCGAGTTGTTGGCTGCCCAGTACTGCATCGGCAATTCCGCAGACAATGGCGGTTTCCGAGCGCTGGGTATCCGCCAGGGGTTTCCCGACGCCTTCAGATGCATGCACCATACTGAACGAGTCTTCCACCGTGATGTACTGCGGGCCGCTGGCCTGCAAGTCCTGTTCGGTTCGGCCGAGGGTCGGCAGGATCAACGCGTCCTTGCCGGTCACCAGATGGCTACGGTTAAGCTTGGTACTGATATGCACCGTCAGGTCGCAGCAGCGCAGGGCGCGGGCGGTGCGTTCGGTGTCCGGTGCGGCGGCGGCCAGGTTACCGCCCAGTGCCAGCAACACCTTCACTTCGCCACGCAGCATGGCTTCAATCGCCTTTACGGTGTTATGGCCCGGCTCGCGTCGCGGTGAGAAGTTAAAATGTTGTTCCAGGCTGTCGAGCAGCGCCTTGGGCGACTTCTCATCGATCCCCATGGTGCGGTTGCCCTGCACGTTGCTGTGGCCGCGTACCGGGCACAGACCGGCCCCCGGTTTGCCTAACTGACCGAACAGCAGTTGCAGGTTGGTGATTTCACGTACCGTCGGCACCGAGTGTTTATGTTGGGTCACGCCCATTGCCCAGGTGCAGATCACGCGTTCGGCACCCTGATAAATGGCCGCCGCCTGGCGTAGTTGCGCTTCGCTGAGGCCGGACTGCTGGGTGATTTGCTCCCAGGAGGTGGCATCCACCTGGGCCAGATAGTTCTCCACGCCGACGCTGTGCTGTTCAATAAAAGCCAGATCGAACAGGCCTGGCTCACCGGCAGCCAGGCACTGACGGTGGCCTTCTAGCAAGGCTTTCACCATACCGCGTACCGCGGCCATATCTCCGCCGAGGTTGGGTTGGAAATAGGACGAACTGATCGGTGATGACTTGGGCGTCAGCATTTGAATCGGGCTTTGCGGATCGGCAAAGCGCTCCAGCCCACGTTCGCGCAGGGTGTTAAAGCTGACGATACGTGCACCACGGCTGGCAGCGTTTTTCAGGCTGTGCAGCATGCGCGGGTGGTTGGTGCCGGGGTTCTGACCAAATACGAAGATGGCGTCGGCCTTTTCAAAGTCATCCATACGGATGGTGCCTTTACCCACGCCGATACTTTGTTTCAGCCCGACGCCGCTGGCTTCGTGGCACATGTTGGAGCAGTCAGGAAAGTTACTGGTGCCGAGCATGCGACCAAACAGTTGATACAGATAGGAGGCTTCGTTACTGGCGCGTCCCGAGGTATACAACTCGATCTGGTTCGGATTATCCATTTGCCTGATGTGCTGGGCAATCAACGCCAGCGCGTCTGGCCAACCGATCGGCTCATAGTGGTCGGTTTCGGCGTTATAGCGCATCGGGTGGGTGAGGCGGCCCTGATATTCAAGAAAGTAATCGCTTTGTTGCTGCAGAGTGCTGACGCTGTGGGCGGCAAAAAATTCCGGTTCGACCGCATTACGCGTGGCTTCCCAACTGACCGCTTTGGCACCGTTTTCGCAGAAGCTGAAGGTGCTGTGATTATCATCGCCCCAGGCACAGCCCGGGCAGTCGAAACCGCGGGCCTTATTTACGCGCATCAGGTTACGCAGGTTTTTCAGCGTCTGTTTGCTGTCGAGCACATAGCGAGTGGTGGCTTCGAGTGAACCCCAGCCGCCCGCCGCACCTGTATAAGGCTTTATTGACGGTTTAAATTTCATCTTGGTCTTCGCAGGTGGTTGTAGCTAAAAAGTGAACGCTTTTTTAAGCGCTTTCAGTGTTTATGTCACAAGTTTAGGAGGGCGCGGCTTCAGCGTCTAATCGAATGGGGCTATGGCGGCATAGAGCCGGTTTATCGCATGCGCGGAGCGGGCAAACAAATGGTTGCATAATGACATGGGCTGAAAAAGAGTAATGATTCCGCTTTCGTCACAACTAACGCATTCTATGCCTATGATTATATTGGCATTTTATTTTGCCCGTAGAGCCTGAGGAACAGCAATTAAAGCGTTCAGTATTGGTGGTGATAACCGGAATTTTGCTGCCTTCGGCGGTATAGGCGGCAGATGTGCCACTCAACTTTCCCCTCATGACACCACCGGCGAGAGACGCCGCCTCTTACGTGCTGATGGATTACACCACCGGCCAGGTATTGGCACAGGAAAATGCCGATCAAAGGCGTAATCCGGCCAGCCTGACCAAGCTGATGACCGGGTTGGTGATTGATCACGCGCTCGATCACAAGATAGGTCTGGATGATGTGGTACCGGTGGGGAAAGATGCCTGGGCTGAAGGTAATCCGGTATTCAAAGGGTCATCGTTGATGTTTTTAAAACCCGGTGACAGGGTCACGGTTCGTGACCTCAGCCGTGGCATTATTATTGCCTCCGCGACCGAAGGCGACCGTCGGCTGATTGCTGTGGTGATGGGCGGCAAAAGTTCGAAAGGGCGCAAAGAACAGGCGCGTAAACTACTGACCTGGGGTCTGCGTGATTTCGTTACCCTGCATTTGTTCAGTGCCGGGCAAAGCCTGGGGCAGGAGAAAGTGTGGGACGGCGATCGCCATGAGGTTGCGGTGGGCAGCCGGCAGGATCAATATCTCAGTCTGCCGAAAAGCGAAGCGGACAAACTGAAGGCGCAATATGTGATCAAGATGCCGCGTCTTGATGCCCCGCTGGCTCAGGGGCAGCCGGTCAAGCAGGGCGGCATGTTCTCGAGCCTGATGGACTATGTGAAGTTGAAAGTCTAACCCTCGGGGCGCAGTGCTCTGCGCCCGAAATCCTGCAGCGATGATATACTCAGGCCAGTGATGACTTGTTGAGCCGTTTTATGGATATTAAGCAACTGATCTACCTGTGTAATCTCGAGCGTGAGCGCCATTTCGGGCGTGCGGCGCAAGTTAGCTTTGTCAGCCAGCCAACGCTATCCATGAGGCTGAAAAATCTGGAAAAAGAGCTGGGTGTCTCGTTGATCAATCGCGGTAACAATTTCGAAGGTTTTACCGCCGAAGGTGAACGAGTGCTGTCGTGGGCGCGTGAGATTGTCTCAGTCTATCAGGGGCTGAAGCTGGAGGTGGAGTCACTTAAGCACGGCCTTAACGGTACGCTGCGCATCGGTGCCGTTCCTCAATGCAGCATTTCGTTGGCTCAAATGTTAAAGGCGGTCAGCGAGCGTTTTCCGCAGTTGGACTACCGGGTGTCAGTGTTGAGCGCCGATCAGCTGCTGGAGGCGTTGACGGCGCATACTGTGGATATCGGCATCGGCTTCTTTGAGCTTTCCACATTGCAGGAGCTGCATTTCCAGTCGCAGCCATTGGCGGACGCCGGCGTTGAATTGGTATTCCACCCTGAGTACTTCCCCGAACTAACAGGGGATGCACCAATGACGCTGGAGGAGGTGGCCGCACTGCCGCTGTGCCTGGCGGAACCGACGCGCTACTTCCGCCGCTACCTTGATCAAAACTTCCGTGAAGCAGGTTTGACGCTGCATGTACGTATGGAAACCACCTCGATATTCCAATTGCTGCAGGGTATTTTTGTTGGCCTGGGCTGCGGATTGTTTCCGCCAGGCAACCTGTTGCCGTCGATGATGCCGGAGCTGCAACACCGGCCGATTACCATCGCAGCCATGTCACGCCATGCCGCCGTGGTCACCGCCGAACCGGGGCGTGCATCGCCATTGGCGCAGCACTTTTTTGATGCCGCGCGCGGTTGGCTGTTGCGGTAACTATTCCGCCTGGTTTTCGCTGAGGTGCTGTGTGTCCCCCAGGGTTTGGCGTAAGCGGTTCTCCCAGGCGTAGAGTGCCCCGGTGAGGATCACGTCCAGCGCCTGAGCCTGATTCATCCCACTGTTAAACAACGGCTGCACGCTACGCGGAGTAAATTTTTCCGGCGTGCGAGTCAGATCTGCAGCCACGCGGACCACCGCCTGATGAACCGGGTTATCGGTGCTCTCCAGCCCATGATCAATATTGTCGAACAGGGCACAGACCAATACATCATGCTCAATATCCTGCGCTACGGTGGAGGCACAGTAGCGGCTGCCGTTAATGCGGGAAACCGCTAGCGTCGCCAGTGCCTTCAGCCGCGCGGAAAGGCCATAGCCATCGGCGTTGATGCTGTTAAATACGCCGTTGCGTTCGCGTAGCGCGGGGGCATCGTGGGCCAGTAGCAGATAATAAGACTCGCTGCGGGCGTCGGGGTGGCTTTGATCCAGCACGTCAAGCTGTTCAGCGCATGCCTCTTCCAGCACCACCGATGGCAGCCGTGCATGCCATGTCTGTTCTTCCGTCGTGAAGGCCACACTTTCAGCCTCCGCTATGTTCGGGAAACCGGGCACCACGCCAGTAGGGCGTCCGGCTAATGCGGCTACGCCGGCCACCACTCGAGCCTGATAACTGACAAAGCCGATAATCTGCGAAAACGTCACAATATCCGCCGGGCTGAGCCCGACGTCGCTGAGCTGCTGCAATGCTTTTGGGCAAATCAGGGTCGGCTGACCGGCAAGCTGGCGGGCATATTGGGTGATTTGCGCCAGGCGGATATTGCTTTCACGTGAGGCATCAGGGCTGTGCAGCGGGGCGAGGCGGGCAGCGTAATGACTACAGAGGGATTGCACGCCGGTCACCTGTGCCACCGTCAGCGCAGTGCTGAGACGGTCGTAAGGTGACAATGTCACTAATCGCGTTAATTCTACCCGATCTGGGAACAGTACGTGGTAACTGGCCAGCGAGGCGTTAAACACCCCGGCGCGTGCAGTCAGTGCTGTATTCAGCGCTTCGTCGGCAAAAGCGCCCAGCCCCAGCAGGAAGCGATCGCGGATACCGGCCACCTGGGGTTCCAGCGGTTGGTCACCGCGCACGCTGCTTTGGGTTTCGTGATACCACTGGGCATTATGTTGTCGACGTAGTAGTTCCATAGGGGATAGTCCTTAATCAAGCACAATAGCCACCGCTGCAAAAGGCAACGGCGGCAAGATAAAAAGGCAATCTGCCCGCAGAGAGGCGCGGCATGGCAGGATCAACGCTGACCGTCGCAACATAGTGCTTGGCCATAAACAGAGAAACCTGCGGCTAAAGCGAGCAAAAACTGCGCGAGTTGGCGATGGCGAGGGCTGTTCATCAGTGCGATATCCTGTCGTTTAAGAAGCTCAACGTAGGGGATATCCTCACCGATTCAATTGACGAGATAAAATAATGTTAAGTGCTAATCAATAACTGAATGGAATAAAATATAATGAGATATAACAAAAATGTAATTTGTATTTGAGGATATTGGCTAAGCCATGCCGGGTAGATCAACAAGTCTGTCCGGCATGGCTTAAGCGGACGTCACCCTCTCCAGGGGGAGAGGGCTGGGGTGAGGGGCTCATGCATCGCAGGCGTTCAGGATAACCGAAGGATCAGAACCTGCCGCCATCGCGCCGCCAGGCGTCCGCGGTGAGGGCTTCCCCAAAGTGGCTGGCGATCAGGCGTTTGGTCAGTTCGTGCAGAGGGGAAGCCAGTACTTCAGCGGTACTACCACGTTCGACAATTTCCCCTTCGTGCATCACCATCACCTGATCGCTGATATGCTTCATCATCCCCAAATGCTGGGTCACGTAGATATAGGAGATGCCGTGTTTCTCCTGCAGCTCCAACATCAGGTTGATGATCTGCGAGCGCATCGACATATCCAGGGAGGCCAGTGCCTCATCGGCAACGATCACCTTGGGTTGCAGGATCAGCGCACGGGCCAGCGCAACTCGCTGTTTCTGTCCAGAGGCCAGCATGTGCGGGTAATAATTGGCGTGGTCCGGCAACATACCTACCTGGCGTAGCGTCTGGTTGATGTGTTGCTCGCGCTCCGGGGCCGCCATTTCAGTATTCAGCCGCAGCGGAGCATCCAGCAGTTGGCCAATCCGCTGGCGCGGATTGAGCGAAGTGCTCGGATCCTGAAATATCATGCGAATGCGCTGGCTACGATAGCGATAGTCACCATAGTTGAGTCGATGATCGTCGATCAGCAGTTCACCGGATGAAGGCTCAACCATGCCGGATAACATCTTGGCCAACGTCGATTTGCCGGAGCCGTTCTCGCCTATGATGGCCAGCGTTTGTCGCTCACGCAGGGTAAAGCTGACCGATTTCACCGCCTCAACGTGCTGGCGGCGAAACAGCCCGGTGCGGTAGCGGTAGGTTTTGCTCAGATTACGCACTTCCAACAGCGTTTCCATGTTATTGCTCCTCCATGTTCAGCGGGAAGTGGCAGGCGAACAGGTGGTTTTTTACCGGGCGCAGGCGGGGTGTTTCAATGCACTTTTTCTGGGCATAAGGGCAACGCGGCCCCAGGCGGCAACCGATAGGTAAATGCTCCAGCGACGGAATGGCACCCGGTAGAGTGTTGAGACGGCTTTTATGCGGCAATGCGCGGCCGAAGTCCGGCATTGAGCGGATCAGTGCCTGGGTGTAAGGATGGTGCGGTGCGGCCAGCAGGTCTTCGCACTGAGCGCTTTCCACCGTTTGGCCGCAGTACAGTACGTTGACCCGATCTGCCCATTTACTCATCATTTGCAAATCGTGGCTGATCAGCAAAATGGTGGTGTTATTGTTTTGGTTCAGGCGCGCCAGCAGGCGGAAAATCTGGGCCTGGGTGGTCGGCTCCATGGCGTTGGTGGGTTCGTCTGCAATCAGCAGGCGTGGTTGGTTGGCCAGGGCGATGGCGATCATCACTTTCTGGCATTCGCCGTCGGTCAGCTCATAGGGGAAGCTGACCATAATGTCCTTGTGATCCTTGATACCCACGCGGTGCAGTAGCTCAATGGCGCGGCGTTTACGCCAGTTAAAACGTTGCCACCAACGACCTTTATAGGTCCAGCCAGGGATCGCCTGCGCCAACTGGCGGCCAATGCTCTCGGACGGATCCAGACAAGACTGCGGCTCCTGGAAGATCATCGAAACGTTATGCCCGACCAGTTTGCGCCGTTCACGCGGGGTCAGTTGCAGCAGATCGATATCGTCAAAACGGAAACGGTCGGCGGTAACGCGCCAGTTGTCTTTGGTGACGCCGCAAATTGCCTTGGCGATCAGGCTCTTGCCTGAACCGGATTCGCCCACCAAACCACGGACTTCTCCTTCGCTCAACGTCATGCTGACACGGTCAACCGCTTTGACCGGCCCTTCGGCCGTCATAAATTCAATCGTCAGGTTGCGGATATCAAGTAATGGCATTATTCCACCCCCGTATTGATTGCGCGGCGCATACCATCGCCCAACAGGTTAACCAGCAGCACGCTGATCAGGATCGCGGCACCGGGCAGCATCACCGTCCAGGGGGCAACATACACTAGCTCCAGTGAGTCGCCGAGCATGGCTCCCCATTCCGGAGACGGGAGTTGTGCACCGAGATCGAGGAAGCCGAGTGCGGCAATATCCAGGATCGCCATCGACAGCGCTCGGGTGAATTCAGTCACCAGCACCGCCACAATATTGGGCATTACGGCATACCACAGGATTTGCAGCGTAGAGGCGCCATCCAGACGCACCGCAACCACGTATTCTTTCTCCAACTCGTCATGTACTGCGCTGTAGATAGTGCGCACCATGCGTGGCAATAACGCCAGCCAAACGGCCAGCATAGCGTGTTCGAGTTTGGGGCCGAGGAACGCCACTACCACAATCGCCAGCAGCAGCGAAGGGATCGAGAGCAAGGTGTCGAGAATATGATTGAGCACCGCAGAGCGAAAACCACGGGTTACGCCGGCAAATACCCCCAGGATCACCCCGACAAAGGATGCGGCCACGGTGACCAGTAGTGCGGCACCGTAAGTGGCGGCGGTACCGGTCAGCAGACGGCTGAGAATATCGCGGCCCAGGTCGTCAGTACCCAGGAAGAAGGAAACGTTGCCGTAACGCGACCAGGAGGGTGGTAGCAGCTGATAGCCCAGGAACTGTTGATCGAGCGCATAAGGCGCCAGCAGGCTGCCGAACAGGGAAAGCAGCAACAGCGCTATCACGCCGTAAAAGCCAATCATCGCCAGTGCATCACTGTAAAAAATCCGCCAGGTGTAGAGCAGCGGACTCGGCATTTTCTTTTCGCGGTATACGTTATCTAAGGGCATACCATTCCTTATGTTTCAATGGGTTGGTGGCCGCGCCCAAGATATCGGCCAGCACGTTAATGGTGATCACCAGCGTGCCCACCACCATGACGCCGGCGGAAATCGCCGCGTAATCCTGCTGGCGGATGGCGTTAATCATCCAGCGCCCGAGGCCCGGCCAACTGAACACAACTTCGGTGATCATCGCCAGCGTCAGCATGGTGGAGAACTGCAGGCCCAGTTTGGGCACGATCGGCGGCAGTGCATTATGCAGCACGTGGCGGCGGATAATGGTAAAACGGGACAGCCCACGGGTAGCGGCGGCCTTAATGTAGTTCTGGTTGAGCACGTCGTCGGTGCTGATACGCATCAGGCGCACTACCTCGGTGGTCGGTGCCACCGCCAGTGCGGCAATCGGCAGGATCATATGACGTAGCGCGCTGCCAACCATTTCGCTGCGATAGGGCGAATCAGATAGCCAGGCGTCAATCAGGGCAAAGCCGGTGATCGGTTTAACCTGATACAGCAGATCGAAACGGCCGGAAACCGGTAGCCAACCGAGGTGCAGTGAGAAAAACAGCATCAGTAGCAGCGCCAGCCAGAACACCGGCATCGAGAAACCGAGCAGCGCAAAGGTACTGATGGCGGTGTCCTGCCATTTGCCGCGCATCACGCCGGCAATAATCCCCAGGGGAATGCCAATAAATAACGCCAGGGTGAAAGCCAGAATGCACAGCTCCATGGTCGCCGGGAACACTTCACGAAGTTGTTCGCTGATGGCCTGACCGTTAATGCTGGAGACGCCAAAATCCCAGTGCAACAGGCTGACAAAGTAAAACTGATAGGCATCCAGCAGGGCGGCGCCGTTCAGCGGAGCACGCGGTGTGAAATAGCTCAGGCTAAAGCTGACCAGCGTCAGGAAGAACAGCGTGATCAGCAGCAGCAGGCAACGGCGTAAGGTAAAGATAATCACTTTTTCTGCCCCTGGGCAGATTCACGGAACACGCCGGCAAATGACGCATTGCCGAACGGGCTCAGAACCAGTCCCTTGATGTCGTAACGATAGGCCTGCAGGCGCAATGAAGACGCCAGCGGCAACACTGGCAGTTGTTGTTCGAGAATTTTCTGCGCCTTCTGATAGTTTTCGATTCGCTGCGCCAACTGCTGCGAAAGCAGGGCATTTTGCAGCACTTCGTCAAACCCCGGGTCACACCAATGAGCATAGTTGGTTTGTGAGCGGATTGCCGCGCAGCTCAGCAGCGGCCGGAAGAAGCTGTCCGGGTCGTTACTGTCGGTGGCCCAGCCGGTCAGGGTCAGGTCGTGATTCATCTCCATCAGCCGGGCTTCCTGGAAGCGACCTTCAACCGGCACTATGGTGACTTTGATCCCCACCTGGGCCAAATCGGCCTGGATCAGCTCGGCGGTCTTCAGCGGGCTGGGGTTGTAGGATTGCGACGCGGTAGGTACCCACAAGCGCAGGTTGAGTGACTCAGCGCCTGCCTGTTTCAGCATTTCTCGTGATTTGGCCGGGTCAAACTCGGTGATGTGCGCATCATTGTCGTACGCCCACGAAGCGCGCGGCAAAATCGAAGCGGCGGTTTCTGCCGTGCCGTAGTAAATCGACTGCATCAGACGCTGGTTATTGATTGCCAGTGAAATTGCCTGGCGGACTTTCAGGTTGTCCAGCGGCGGTTTGCGGGTGTTAAACGCCAGGTAAGCGATGTTCATCCCCGGACGCAGCGTCAGGCGCAGGCGTGGGTCATCACGTAAAATAGAAAGCTGGCTGGCGGCTGGATAGGCCAGCACATCACACTCGCCGGTCAGCAGCTTCGACAACCGACCGGTGCCACCGGCACCCAGATCGATCACCACCTGCGGCATACGTGGTTTACCTTTCCAGTACAGGTCGTTGCGAGCCAGACGAATATATTGCCCGGAGCGATATTCATTCAGCAGGAAGGGACCGCTACCGACAGGTTCACGGTCGATCATCTCCTGACGGCCTTCACGCGTCAGGTTGTCAGCATATTCCGCCGACAGCACCGGCGCATAGTGGGTCGCGATATGCCACAGGAAGGAGGCGTCCGGTACCTGCAGGCGGATCTCGACCGTGTACTCGTCGAGCTTTTTCACGCTTTGCACCGAGTCGCCGAACTGAAGACTGTCGAAGTACGGATACTCGCCACCGTTGACGTCATGGTATGGGTGCTTCTGGTTAAACACGCGCTCAAAGCTGAATACCACGTCGTCGGCGTTCATCTTACGGGTCGGCGTGAACCAAGCGGTGGCCTGAAAGGGCACATCTTTTCGCAGATGGAAGCGGTAGGTCGCGCCGTTATCCAGCACTTCCCAGCTTTGCGCCAGTTCGGGGATCAACCGATAAGTGTAGGGGTCAACATCCAGCAGACGGTCGTACAGCTGTGCGGCCAGGGTATCGACCGTCAGGCCGCTGCTGGCCATCTGCGGGTTAAAGGTGTTCAGTATGCCGCTGACACAATAGACAAAGCCGCTTTGGCGGATGTCCGGCAGCGGGGAGTCCACGGCGGGCGCAGGAGGTGTTGAGGCCAGGGCGGTGCTCGCCAGGCAACTCAGCGACAAAATCCAAAGGGGTAAACCACGCATAGAGGCTTCATGGGTTAATAAGCAATAGCCTTAGTGTATCGCACTCTGACGAACAGCCCAATCCATTGAGCAAAATGGCTGAGTTTTCTGCTACTTGATTGAACAATTCGCCGTCACGGGCAAAAATAACTAAATTGATATGTTATAACATAACAAAATAATGTTACCTTTCTCTGGCAATGTATCAATAATCGCAAGGGGATGTATGAACAAGGTTGCACTTCCGCCAACCCAGTCGCTGCCGGATGCACAGGCCTGGCAGGGGGCCATGAGTGATGTCGGACTCGATTGGGTAGGGATGCAAGGGATCGCGCTGCCGCTGGAGTTGGTGGGCAAGCCGCTAATGGCAAAGGTTAATGCCGGGCTCAATCTGCGTGCCAGTCGCTATGGCGCGCGTGGAATACATATGTCGCGTCTGTACCTGATGCTGGATGAATTGACTCAGGGCGAACTGACGCCACAACGTATTGCTGACACGCTGCGGGCTTTTCTGGCGTCGCAGCCGGAACACAGTGACAGTGCCGGCCTGAGTATCAATGGCGAATTGTTGTTGTCGCGTCCGGCGCTGCTGTCGGCACATCGCGGCTGGAAAGCTTATCCACTGAAAATTGACGCCAGGCTAAGCGCCGGGTTAACCCTGTCGCTGACGGTGGGCGTGCCCTATTCCTCTACCTGTCCGAGTTCGGCAGCGCTAAGCCGTCAACTGGCGCAGCAACAGTTTCAGTTTGATTTCGAACAGACCGCGGACAAAGTCTATCAACAGCAGGTTATTGATTGGCTGGGTGAACAGGGCATGCCTGGCACGCCGCATAGCCAGCGCAGTTGGGCCTGGGTGACGGTCACGCTCAATGAGGGCGAAACCGAATTGCCGGTGGTCAATTTAATCGATCGCATCGAGCATGCGCTGGGCACACCGCTACAGACGCTGGTGAAACGTCAGGACGAGCAGGCATTTGCCTTGGCTAATGGCCAGAACCTGATGTTCTGCGAGGATGCTGCGCGCCGCTTGTATCGGATGCTGCGCAGTCAGTGCAATCACCGAGCTTTTTCATTGCGTGTGGAGCATCAGGAAAGCCTGCACGCCCACAATGCGGTGGCGGAGTTAAGCTGGCAGGAGGCTGAAAATGTTGCGTAAAAACCCCAGTGGTCATCTGCCCCAGGTTTCATCGAAAGCCTACATCGATCCTACCGCCATTATTTGCGGCCGGGTGATTGTCGAAGATTTTGTCTACGTCGGCCCCTATGCCGTGATCCGTGCGGACGAACTGAATGCGGCCGGAGACATGGAGCCGATCATTATCGGTTCCCATTCCAATATTCAGGACGGCGTGGTGATCCACTCGAAAAGCGGCGCCGCGGTCACCATCGGCCGCTTCAGTTCAATCGCCCATCGCGCCATTGTCCATGGCCCGTGCCGCATTGAAGATCGGGTGTTTATCGGCTTTAACAGCGTGCTGTTTAACTGCCATATCGGCTCCGGCTGCGTGGTGCGCTACAACGCGGTGGTAGACGGCGTGACGTTGCCGGAAAATCGGTATATCCCGTCAACCGAGCGTGTCGGTGCCGACAGCGATCTGTCGCTTTACCCGCAGGTCGATCGCGGCGCACTGCAATTTTCTGAAGAAGTGGCCGCTACCAACGTTGAACTGGTGCGCGGTTACCAGGCATTACGCAATGAGTTTTGAATGAGGCCCTCCATGAATCCATTACCCGTAACCGTGCTTTCCGGCTTTCTCGGCGCCGGTAAAACCACGGTGCTGAACCATATTTTAAATAATCGCCAGGGTATGCGCGTGGCGGTGATCGTCAACGACATGAGTGAAGTGAACATCGATGCCGCGCTGGTCGAGAACGAAGTCCAGCTCGACCGCCAGCAGGAAAAGCTGGTGGAGATGAGCAATGGCTGCATCTGCTGCACGCTGCGTGAAGACCTGTTGATTTCGGTACGCGAACTGGCGCAGGCCGGCCGCTTTGATTATCTGCTGATCGAGTCCAGCGGTATCTCCGAACCCTTACCGGTAGCGGAGACCTTCACCTTTGAGGATGAGCAGGGCGAAAGCCTGTCGCACTTTGCTCGTCTGGATACCCTGGTCACTGTGGTGGACGGGGTCAACTTTATCCAACAGTACCAGCAGGCGCAGTCGCTGCAGGAGGTGGGGCAAAGCCTGGGCGAGGATGATTTGCGTAGCGTGGCCGATCTGTTGATCGAACAGATTGAGTTCTGCGACGTGATGCTGGTAAGTAAAACTGATTTGCTGACCCCGGAACAACAGGGCGAAGTGATGGCGCTGCTTGCCAGCCTGAACCCGGATGCCAAAATCATCGCTATCTCTCCCGGCAAACTGCCGCTGGAGGCGGTATTAAACACCGGCAGTTTCAGCTTTGACAAAGCGCAGCAGGCGCCAGGCTGGCTTAAGGAACTGCGTGGTGAGCACCTGCCTGAAACGGAGAACTATGGCATCAGTAGTTTTGTTTATCGGGCGCGTCGACCTTTTGCACCGGATAAATTCTATCGGGTGATCAACGGAGACTGGGGCGGTGGCAAGCTGCTACGCTCCAAAGGGTTCTACTGGTTGGCGACGCGTCCGCGTCAGGCCGGGCAGTGGAGCCAGGCCGGTGGCATCGCCCATTATGGGTTGGCAGGGACTTTCTGGCGTGCTATCGCGCAGGAAAACTGGCCGCAGGATGAAGAGACCCAGGCACAGATTATGGAGAAGTGGGTGGAGCCTTTTGGCGATATGCGCCAGGAACTGGTGTTTATCGGGCAGAACCTGCCGCAGGCCGAAATAACCCGTTTGCTGGATGCCTGCCTGCTGAACGACGAGGAAATGGCGGCGGGTGTCGGCTACTGGCATGAGATGGCCGATCCCTTCCCTGAGTGGTAATTGCACAATGACAGTGTGGTAATGAGAAAAATTCTCAACAAAGCGCTTTACAGGTGATACTGATAACTATTATCATCGCCAGGCAGTTCACGGAAGGCTACAGCTTGTGGCTCTGCTGTGAAAGGCACGACATTGCTCACATTGCTTCCAGTGTTTTTTAAGCCAGCTCGGGTGCTGGCTTTTTTTTGCCCGTTATTCCTCCTCTGCCTCGCCATTTTGCAACAGCGCGTGCTTTTTCAGCATGCCGCGCAACTGGTGATAGGTCAGCCCCAGCAGCTCCGCCGCCTTACGCTGATTAAATCTTCCTTGTTGCAGCGCGGCCTCGATTAGCGATTTTTCCTGCGCCAACTGCCAGGCTTTTAAATCCAGCGGCAGGGCTGGTCGCTCCGCGAGCGTTTCGCGCTCCATGGGCAATGGCATAGTTTCCCTCTGGGCGAAGGGGTTGATGATTATCTGATCCAACGCGCTGTCACTGGTACCGTGCCGATACACCGAACGCTCCACTACATTTTTCAGTTCACGTACGTTGCCCGGCCAGTGATAGCCGAGCAGGGTGTCTCTGGCACGTTCGGTAAAGCCAGGGAACAGCGGCAGCGACAACTCGCGGCACATCTGAATCGCAAAGTGCTCTGCCAGCAACATGATGTCTTGCTGTCGCTGGCGCAGTGGCGGTAACTGCACCACGTCGAATGCCAGTCGATCCAACAGGTCGGCGCGGAATTTGCCCACCGTCGCCAATGCGGGCAGATCGTCGTTGGTGGCACACACCAGCCGCACGTCAACCTGCAGCGGCTGGCTGCCACCGACGCGCTCCAGGTGGCCGTATTCAATCACCCGCAGCAGTTTTTCCTGCACCAGCATGGGTGCAGTGGCCAGTTCGTCGAGAAACAGCGTGCCGCCGTCGGCCCGTTCAAAGCGGCCCAGATGGCGCTTCTGCGCGCCGGTAAAGGCCCCGGCCTCGTGACCGAACAGCTCGGAATCCAGCAGGTTTTCATTCAGGGCCGCGCAGTTAAGTGAGATAAACGGCCCCTGCCAACGGTTGGACAGGTAATGCAACCGGTGGGCAATCAGTTCTTTACCGGTGCCGCGCTCACCGATCACCAACACCGGTTTGTTCAACTTTGCCAGTTGTGAGACTTGCTCCAATACTTCGACAAAGGCATTCGCTTCGCCCAACAGGTTTTCTAACTGTTCGCTCATGATGAAATTCGCCAATGTTTGGTGAAAATAATCACTCTACAGTAAGCTCATAGAGAGTCAAAAATAAATAAGCTTTGTTATTCAATGAAGTAAAAGTTGGCACGGGTTTTGATTAACTATTAAGGAAATCTGTATGACCAACGCGGCGCTTCAGACGCCATCAGAACCAAGAGGAAGTGAATTATGGGTATTTTTTCTCGTTTTGCCGACATCGTGAACGCCAACATTAATACGCTGCTGGATAAGGCGGAAGATCCGCAAAAGCTGGTGCGTTTGATGATCCAGGAAATGGAAGACACGCTGGTTGAAGTCCGTTCTACCTCAGCGCGTGCGCTGGCGGAGAAAAAACAGTTACTGCGTCGTATCGAGCAGGGTGAAAACCAGCTTAGCGATTGGCAGGACAAAGCTGAACTGGCACTGCGTAAAGAGAAAGAAGATCTAGCCCGTGCGGCATTGATCGAAAAACAAAAAGTGGCCGGCCTGATCACTACGCTGACGCATGAAGTGTCCGTCGTAGAAGAAACGTTGGCACGTATGAAAAGCGAAATCGGCGAGCTGGAAAACAAGCTGACCGAAACCCGCGCTCGTCAGCAGGCGTTGACCTTGCGTCACCAGGCGGCATCCTCTTCCCGTGACGTGCGCCGTCAGCTCGACAGCGGCAAGCTGGATGAGGCGATGGCGCGTTTCGAGCAGTTCGAACGCCGTATCGACCATATGGAAGCCGAAGCGGAAAGCGTTATCATCGGTAAAAAGAAATCTCTGGATCAAGAGTTTGCCGAGCTGAAAGCCGACGACGCCATCAGTGAGCAACTGGCTGCGCTGAAAGCCAAAATGAACCGCTCTGAGTAAGGCGACAGCGGCCACGGTGGGTGGCCGCCCACCAAGACGCATTAAGAAGGAAAAGAAATGAGTGCTCTATTACTTGCCATTCCGTTGACAATCTTTGTGTTGTTTGTCGCACCGATTTGGCTTTGGCTGCATTATAGCAATCGGCAACAAAACGGCATTCAACTGAGCCATCAGGAGATGCAGCGACTGGCGCAACTGGCCGAAGATGCCAAGCGCATGCGTGAACGTATTCAGGCGCTGGAAGAGATCCTTGATGCAGAACACCCGAACTGGAGACAGTCTTGATGAACAACACTCTGGGCAGTAAAAAGCTTTATCGCGTTCCTGAAGAAGGCATGCTGAAGGGCGTCTGCGCCGGTCTGGCCCATTATTTTGACGTGCCGGTACGCCTGATCCGAGTGATCGTGGTGTTGTCGATGTTCTTCGGACTGTTCTTCTTCACCCTGATCGCTTATTTCGCACTGGTATTTGTGCTGGATGAAGCACCGGCCAGCCGATTTGAGGGCGAGCAGCAAAAAACACCGCGCCAATGGCTCGACCAGTTAGAGTACGAACTGGGCAGCGGTGAACAGCAACTGCGACAGGTTGAACGTTATGTTACGTCGGACACTTTCGGCGTACAGAGTCGCTTCCGCAAGTTGTAATCCCCGCCTTTGCGCGTAATGACCTGCGCTCGGCGCAGGTCAGGCATCGGACCTGACATCATCCTTTTGAACCAAACCGTGCCGGAGGGCTTTGATAATGAAAAAAACCTATGCCGTAAATGCCGTTAAATCCGATGGATTTAAACAAGGGGCAGGTGCAATGTTGAAGACATTGTCTAAAGTCATCATCATAGCGCTACTCAATTACGGCCCGGCTGGGGCGGCCGGCTGGCTGCTGCGCACCGTCGGTCGCAAACCGCTTCGCTTTGTCCTGGCGCTGGTGCTGGAACCGCTGTTCCGCAAAGGGCTGAACAAGGTATTTGGGCGTTATGCCAAGGAGAACAATGAAACGACTGCAAAATGAGTTAACGTCTCTGGTCAACCGCGGGATGGATCGCCATCTGCGTCTGGCGGTGACCGGCCTGAGCCGCAGCGGCAAAACCGCCTTTATCACCGCTTTCGTCAACCAATTGCTGCATGTTCACAGCGGTGCCCGCATGCCGCTGTTCTCGCCGGTGCGTGAAGAACGTCTGCTGGGCGTGAAGCGCATTCCACAGCGCGATCTCGGTATTCAGCGTTTTACCTATGATGAAGGGCTGGCACAGCTTTATGGCACTCCGCCGAGCTGGCCGACCCCGACACGTGGCGTCAGTGAAATTCGCCTGGCGTTGCGTTATCGTTCCAACGATTCACTGCTGCGTCATTTCAAAGACACTTCAACGCTGTATCTGGAGATTGTCGATTACCCCGGCGAATGGTTGTTGGACTTGCCGATGCTGGAACAGGACTATCTGGCCTGGTCGCGACAAATGGCCGGTTTGCTGCAGGGCGATCGCGCCGAGTGGGCTAGGCCTTGGCTGGAACTGTGCAAAAGCTGCGATCCGCTGGCACCCGCCGATGAAAATAAACTGGCGGCCATCGCCCAGGCCTATACCGATTATCTGCTGCGCTGCAAAAGTGAAGGGCTGCATTTTATTCAGCCGGGCCGCTTTGTGTTGCCGGGCGATCTGGCCGGTGCGCCAGCATTGCAATTCTTCCCGTGGCCAAACGTCGACAGCCTTGGTGAATCCAAGCTGGCGCAGGCGGATAAACACAGCAACATCGGCATGCTGCGTGCGCGTTTTAACTATTACTGTCAGACCATCGTTAAAAACTTTTATAAAGAACACTTTGTCCGTTTCGATCGCCAGATTGTGCTGGTGGATTGCCTGCAGCCTCTTAACAGCGGCCCACAGGCATTCAACGATATGCGACTGGCGCTGACCCAACTGATGCAGAGTTTCCACTATGGGAAGCGCACACTATTCCGCCGCTTATTTTCACCAACCATCGATAAACTGATGTTTGCCGCCACCAAGGCCGATCACATCACCGCCGATCAACATGCCAATTTAGTGTCGTTGCTGCAGCAACTGGTGCAGGAAGCCTGGCAGAACGCGGCGTTTGAGGGCATCAGCATGGACTGCGTCGGACTGGCCTCGGTGCAGGCGACCGAGAGCGGTATCGTCGACCATCAGGGGCAGCGCATCCCGGCGCTGAAAGGCAATCGTCTGGACGACGGCGCACCGCTAACGGTGTTCCCCGGCGAAGTGCCGGCCCGTTTGCCGGGGCCGGCGTTCTGGCAAAATCAGGGCTTCCATTTTGATGAGTTCCGTCCAAGAGCGATGAGTGTGGACAGTCCATTACCGCATATCCGTCTGGACGCGGTGATGGATTTTTTACTGGGGGATAAATTGCGATGAGCGAGCCGATAAAACCACGTATCGATTTCGAACAACCGTTGGAGCTGCCGCAGGAGCCGGTGCTGCGTGCCAACGTTGCTTTTGACGAACAGCAGGCGGAACACTTTTTCCCGGCGGCACCGGAGCTGCAGCAGGAAGAGGAAGAAGGGCGTGCCGAAGGCATTATCAATGCAGCCCTGAAACCCAAACGCAGTCTGTGGCGCAAAATGGTTACTGCGGGGTTGACGCTGTTCGGTGTCAGCGTGGTGGCGCAGGGCGTGCAGTGGGTGCATACCGCCTGGGTACAGCAGGATTGGATCGCCATGGGCGGTGGCGTGGCGGGTGGGTTGATTGTTTTCGCTGGGGTAGGTTCGGTAGTGACCGAATGGCGTCGCCTATACCGTCTGCGTCAGCGTGCAGAAGAACGAGATGTGGCACGCGAGCTGTTACACAGCCACGGATTGGGCAAAGGGCGTGAATTCTGCGAAAAACTGGCGCGCCAGGCCGGTCTCGATCAGGGGCATCCGGCGTTGCAACGCTGGCAGGCTTCACTGCATGAAACTCAGAACGATCGCGAAGTGGTAGCGCTGTACGCCAAGCTGGTGCAACCGGTGCTGGATAACCAGGCGCGGCGTGAAATCAGCCGTTCGGCGGCGGAGTCTACCTTAATGATCGCCGTCAGCCCGTTGGCGGTGGTGGATATGGCGTTTATCGCCTGGCGTAATATCCGGCTGATCAACCGTATCGCCGCGCTGTATGGCATTGAACTGGGTTACTTCAGCCGTCTGCGCTTGTTCCGCCTGGTGCTGTTGAATATCGCCTTTGCCGGAGCCTCTGAACTGGTACGCGAAGTGGGCATGGACTGGATGTCGCAAGACCTAGCCGCCCGACTGTCCGCCCGAGCGGCGCAGGGCATCGGTGCCGGTTTGCTGACCGCCCGACTCGGTATCAAGGCGATGGAGCTGTGCCGTCCGCTGCCCTGGCTGGAAGGGGAAAAACCGAAGCTGGGTGATTTCCGCAGCCAACTGATTGGCCAGTTGAAAGACACCATGAAAAAGAGCGATAACAAAGCCAAATAATCTGCCCACGGCGTCTATTCAGGCGCCGTGGTTATTTTTACCGCAATGACTTTCCCCGCTAACGCCGATACGTAACCCGCACTTGACGGAAGACGATCCCCCTGTAAATACATTATATTTATCTGCAAATTTACTGGCGGTTATGATAAATCTCTACTGATAAGCTAAAATGACGCCGATGGTGTTATTCACTTGCGTTTAAAATCATCAACAACAGCGATAAATCAGAGTTCTGTCAACTTTTGCTGACAGATTGCTTCTACCGCTTGGGGTGAGAGAGTATCATCATCTTCAGTCATCCCCGCACCTGCAGAGATAAGGCCAATACTGATGCGTTTGGAAGTTTTTTGCGAAGACCGGATCGGTCTGACTCGAGAGTTACTCGATCTTTTGGTATTGCGCAGCATAGATTTACGTGGCATCGAAATCGATCCCATCGGCCGCATTTACCTCAATTTTTCCCAACTGGATTTTGACACCTTCCGCGCGCTGATGGTGGAAATCCGCCGCATTGCCGGCGTGACCGATGTGCGCACCGTGAATTTCATGCCGTCTGAACGCGAACATCGCGCACTGCGCGCGCTGTTGGAGTCTATGCCTGAGCCGGTGTTCTCGATCGATATGAAAGGCAAAGTCGAACTGGCCAACCCGGCAGCGCAGGCGCTGTTTGGGCTTAGCGAAGACAAAATCCGCAACCAGACGGCCACCGCATTGATTGGCGGTTATAACTTCAATCGGTGGCTGGAGAGCGAACAGACGGCGCCACAATCGGAGCGGGTGGTGATCCGCAGTCAGGACTTCCTGATGGATATCACGCCAATCTACCTGGAAGACGAAAACCAGCAGAATGCCGCCGTAGGTGCGGTAGTGATGCTGAAGTCCACGGCCCGGATGGGGCGTCAGTTACAGAATCTGTCGGTGAACGACGATACCGAGTTTGATCATATCGTTGCCGCCAGCCCGAAAATGCGCCACGTGCTGGAGCAGGCGCGCAAGTTGGCGATGCTGGATGCGCCACTGTTGATTGTCGGCGACACCGGCACTGGCAAAGATATTCTGGCCCGGGCCTGCCATTTGCGCAGCCCGCGTGGCAAGCAGCCGTTCCTGGCGTTAAACTGCGCCGCATTGCCGGATGATGTAGCGGAAAGTGAGCTGTTCGGCCATGCGCCGGGAGCTTACCCGAATGCGCTGGAAGGCAAGAAGGGCTTCTTCGAACAGGCGAATGGCGGTTCGGTGTTGCTCGATGAAATCGGTGAGATGTCGCCGCGCATGCAGACCAAACTGCTGCGTTTCATTAACGACGGTAATTTCCGCCGCGTGGGTGAAGAACACGAAGTCCATGTGGATGTGCGGGTGATTTGCGCGACGCAGAAAAACCTGACCGAACTGGTACAGCGTGGTGAGTTCCGCGAGGATCTCTATTATCGCCTTAACGTTTTGACCATCACCATTCCGCCGCTGCGTGAGCGTCCGCAGGACATCATGCCGCTGACCGAACTGTTTGTGGCGCGTTTTGCCGATGAGCAGGGCGTAGCGCGGCCAAAGCTGGCGGGCGATCTGGGTAGTTTCCTCAGCAAATATGGCTGGCCTGGCAACGTGCGACAGTTAAAGAACGCCATTTACCGGGCATTGACGCAAACCGAAGGTTTCGAACTTCGTCCGCAGGACATTGTACTGCCGGAGTTCGAGGTTGAAATGTCGCTGGGCGATGAGGTGATGGACGGCTCGCTTGATGATATCAGCAAACGTTTTGAGCGTTCGGTGCTGACCCGTTTGTACCGTACTTATCCAAGTACCAGAAAACTGGCAAAACGCCTGGGCGTTTCACATACCGCGATTGCCAATAAGTTGCGCGAATATGGGCTCAGTAGCCGTAAGCCTTCCGGGGAAAACGAAGAATAAAAAAACGGGCGCCATAAGCGCCCGTTTCAACGTTTAGAGGCCGGCAATCGTCGGCCTTCTGGCATTACTTCAATGCAGCCAGCGCCGCATCGTAGTTCGGCTCGGTGGTAATTTCATTTACCAGCTCGCTGTACAGCACGTTGTCCTGGCCATCCAATACCACAATCGCACGTGCGGTCAGGCCTGCCAGCGGGCCTTCAGCGATTTCAACGCCGTAAGCCTGTTTGAATTCTGCGCCACGCAGCGTGGAAAGGGTGACTACATTGTTCAGGCCTTCTGCACCGCAGAAACGTGATTGGGCGAACGGCAGGTCGGCCGAGATGCACAGCACCACGGTGTTATCCAGGCCGCTGGCCAACTGATTGAATGTACGTACCGAAGTTGCGCAAACGCCGGTATCAATACTTGGGAAAATGTTCAGAACTTTACGTTGACCCGCGAAGCTGCTCAGCGCCACGTCCGACAAGTCTTTGGCAACCAGTGAGAAGGCTTTGGCTTGTTCGCCGGTTTGTGGCAGGTGGCCTGCAACGCTAATCGGGTTGCCTTGAAAATGTACTGTCTGAGTCATTAGCTTGATTCCTTTTACAGGTGTTTATACAAAGGGCATGAACCTAATAAAAGGGCTTTATGGCCACTTTTAACATTAGGTTCACACCCTGGCATCAGTTTATGTCAACAATTGTGGGTTGGATAGATAAAGTTTGCTAAATAGTTGTATATATTAGAATGTGTCCAAAAAAAAACCACGCGTTTGCCCGATTTTATGCGCAATTTCCGTTCAGGAGCCATTATGAGAAGCATGCGTTTTTACCCAGAAGCCTGGCCGTTGCATACCGCCTTTGTTATTGCCCGTGGCAGCCGCACTGAAGCCAAAGTAGTGGTGGTCGAAATTGAGCAGCAGGGCGTGCGGGGTATTGGTGAATGCACACCTTATCCGCGTTATGGTGAAAGTGAGACTTCGGTGATGGAGCTTCTGGCCGAAGTGGCTACGGCTGTCGAGCAGGGCGTGACGCGCCAGCAACTGCAGCAGCTAATACCGGCCGGCGCGGCACGTAATGCGGTGGATTCCGCCTTATGGGATTTGGAGTGTCAACTGAGCGGTCAGAGCCGCTGGCAACGCAGCGCTGTTGCCGAGCCGGAACGCATTCTGATGGCGCAAACCGTCAGCATAGGTTCGCCAGAAGCCATGGCCTTTGCCGCGCGTGAACTTGATCAGCAAGGGGCACGCGTGCTGAAAATCAAACTGGACAATCATCTGATCAGCGAACGGCTGGTGGCGATCCGTGCGGCGGTGCCGGATGCCACGTTGATTGTTGATGCCAACGAGTCCTGGCAGGCGGAAGGGCTGGCGGCGCGCTGCCAACTGTTGGCAGATCTGGGTGTGGCGATGCTGGAGCAACCGCTGCCGGCGACGGATGACAGCGCACTGGAGAACTTTATTCACCCGTTGCCCATTTGCGCCGATGAAAGCTGCCACACCCGTAGTGATTTACCCAAGCTGGCCGGTCGTTATCAGATGGTCAATATCAAGCTGGATAAAACCGGCGGCCTGACCGAAGGACTGGCGCTAGCGCAGGAAGCGCGGCAGCAAGGGTTCGCTATTATGCTTGGTTGCATGTTATGCACTTCGCGGGCGATAAACGCCGCATTGCCGCTGGCACCGGGCGCGCGATTCGTCGATTTGGACGGCCCGACCTGGCTGGCTAATGACGTTGAACCGGGGTTGAATTTTGAATGTGGGGCGATTAATCTCGCCCCATAGCCGATTTAGCCTGGGTAAGTCAGCAATTCTACCATCGCGTTAAGGTATTTTTCGCTGGCGGCATCGGCCGAGATCGGCGGGAACTCTGCGGTAATGCAAGGCAGTGACAAATCGGCGCACCAACTGCCGAAAGATCCCGGCGTTTCGTAACCGACGCTGGTGACCAGCGGCAGGGCAAACTTATGCGAAAGCCAGACGCCGAGCTGGGAACTGGCCGGGTCTTCAATACAGGCCAACGGCTCGTGGAACGACACCACCCAGTGTGGTTTCAACCGATGGATCAGATGACACAATCCCTGGGTTTCCGGTTCGGAGCCTGGGCGGCCACCGGTGGAGAGTTTTACATCCCGCGCTTGCGCCGCACTGTTCCAACGATAAACCGTATCCCCGGATCGCCAGTTGGCTGCCGGGAAGTTACGGTTCAAATCGACCCCGTTAGCGTTGGCGCGCAGCCCGAGCTGGCAACCGTCGGGATTGACTGCCAGTACCACATGGTGACGCAACTGGTTGGGTGCAATGCTGCGCAGTGCGCAGGATAGGGTAACGATAGCGGCGCTCTCATCACCGTGGGTGCCGGCAATAATCAGCCCGGTTTCCGGGCCGTTAACGGCCGCCGGGAAATAGAGCAGCGGTGCACCTAACAGCGAACTGCCGTAATTCTCTCCTGCAACGGCCAATTGGCCACGTTCACTGCGCGGTCGATGCTGGATCATGATGTAGTCCCTGATTTAAAGGTCGAGAGTGATTATCATTTTATTCAGTGTATTACGCTTTCACTTAACTTTCCCAGAGCAATTGTTCGCTATTGCTTGATATATGAACTGTGCGTTAGCGCAGGTAACAATAAAACCCCGCCATCTATTTCGCTGTTGTTATACTATCGGCAAAGCTAACCAAACAGGGGATTTAACATGCCAGTAGCCAGAATAGTTGCCAGCTATAGCGAAAATGATAAGGATACCATCACGCTGCTGTGCGGCGTGGACGAGGAAAACCAGATCCGTCAGGGTGAATGGTTTGGCGTGGTGAAGAATGACGACGGGCGTGGCGATGAGTCCAACTATCCGTTTACCTTGCACGTCGATTACCAGAAAAACAGCTTCTATCTCGACTATGGTTTTGACGATGCCGAGTCGCGCCAGATGCAGAAAACCGATATTCATGCCAAGCCATTGACCGAGAAAGGCTTCTTCACCATTTTTGATGAAGAAGAGGGTGAAGAATTTAGCTACCGCATCAATAGCATTCACCTTTACGACTAATAAAGCCGACTAACAGAAAATGCCCGTATCGACATCGTCGTACGGGCATTTTTATTGCCTGGCCCCCAGTTTTTACATCTTGTCCGCCGGGAACTCTAGGTGAGACTAATCTTGTGCTATAAGATAAAAAATTCAGATGGTTAACGGGGGATGAATCAGAATGACGAGAAAAAAAATTCAACAGGGTTTTCGTTTGGCGCTGTGTGCCGTGGCGATTGGCGCAGGATTGAGCAGTGCAATGGCGGCTCAGGTTCCCCCAGGTACTACGCTGGCGGAGAAACAGGAAATAGTTCGCCATATCAAAGATGAGCCGGCCTCACTCGATCCGATCAAAGCGGTTGGTCTGCCGGAAGCGCAATTGGCGCGCGATCTGTTTGAAGGGCTGGTGAACCAGGATGCCAACGGCAAGGTGATCCCCGGCGTCGCCACCCGCTGGCAAACCACCGATAACCAAACCTATATTTTCACCCTGCGTAAAGATGCGCGCTGGTCTAACGGTGACCCTGTCACGGCGAAAGACTTCGTTTACAGTTGGCAGCGGCTGGTTGAGCCGAAGAACTTGTCACCTTTTGCCTGGTTTGCCCAGTTGGCCGGCATCCAAAACGCCGATGAGATCATTACCGGCAAGCTGCCCGCCGATAAGCTGGGCGTCACTGCGCTGGATGATTACACCTTCAAAGTGCAATTGAACAAACCGGTGCCGTATTTTGTCAGCCTGACGGCTAACTTCAGCCTGTTCCCAGTCAACAAGGCAGTGGTAGAGAAATTTGGCAACGACTGGACCAAGGTTGGTAATTTGGTCGGTAACGGCGCGTTTAAACTGCAGGAGCGGGTCGTTAACGAGAAGCTGGTACTGACGCCAAACGATTACTATTGGGATCATGCGCACACGGTATTGACCAAAGTGACCTTTGTACCGATCAACCAGGAATCCAACGCCACCAAGCGTTATCTGGCCGGCGATATTGACATCACCGAGTCCTTCCCGAAAAACATGTACCAAAAGCTGCTGAAAGATATTCCGGACCAGGTCTATACCCCGGATCAGCTCGGCACCTATTATTATGCTTTTAATACCCAACGCGCGCCGACTAACGATGTGCGGGTGCGCAAGGCATTGTCTTACGCTATCGATCGCAAAATTATCGCCGAAAAAGTGTTGGGGACCGGTGAAAAACCGGCTTACCACTTCACTCCGGATGTCACCGCCGGGTTTAAGCCGGAAGTGAGCCTGTTACAGCAGCAATCACAGACGGAGCTGGATGCCCAGGCCAAGGCGTTGATGCAGGCGGCCGGCTATGGCCCGAACCATCCGCTGAAGCTGACGCTGCTATACAACACTTCGGAAAGCCATCAGAAAATTGCGATTGCCGTGGCTTCCATGTGGAAGAAAACGCTCGGTATTGACGTTAAGCTGCAAAACCAGGAATGGAAAACCTATATCGATAGCCGTAACACCGGCAATTTCGACGTAGTGCGTGCTTCCTGGGTCGGCGATTACAATGAAGCCTCGACCTTCCTGTCGCTGTTAAGCTCTACTCATAGCGGTAATATCGCCAAATTCAAGAGTGCGGATTACGACAAACTGCTAGCGCAGGCCAGCCGCGAAACCAGTCCGGCAGCCTTGACCACAGACTACAACAAACTTGAGCAGATCATCGCCGAGCAGGCACCGATCGCGCCAATTTATCAGTACACCAACGGCCGACTGATCAAACCCTGGGTGAAAGGCTACCCGATCACCAATCCGGAAGACGTGGCTTACAGCCAGACGATGTATATTTTGAAGCATTGATTTTGCGCTAGTCCCATGTGTTGCCATAAAACCCCGCATTAGCGGGGTTTTTAACTTAGGTGGCAGGATTATGGGGCATCAAACAATGCGCTGCGGCCAGTCGCCGAAGAAAATACGCAGGTGACGTCGTGGGCACAGTCGGAAACTATCAGTAAATCACGTTTGGCGTGCGGCGCAATAAAGCGACGGTCGTAAGCGGCATAGGCGATAGCGCGCTGCAGTCGGTAGGGGCCTTGCGCCTGAGCTGCGCAAGATTTATCGAGTATTTTGTAAAAGGTACCGGGCGTGCTGCCGGTATCTTTCTCGCCTTCAAGATAGGTGATATCCGCCGTTGCATAGCGCTGGCGCACCCTTGCACGATTTTGCCCGAGAAAGACCGGAACCGCTTCAATGCCGTATTTCCAACGATCGACGTTCGGGCAGGTATCGTTCCTGATCTTAACCCAATCAAAGCTACAGTCGCCTTGTTGGTTACAGTCGCGCCAGTCGGCAGGGTGACCATTCTTTACCGGCTGCGGTCGTCGGCTATCGAAATAGAGCCAACTGCCGGGGGCGGCGATAACGTAACGCAGCTTCACGCCGGACGGCGGATGGGCGAACCCGATATAGTGCTGCACAAACTGTGCTCCGGCGGAAAAGCCGGCGATAGTAACCGACTGCACTGTTGGCCATTTTGTTTTCAGCTCGGCAAGCAGACTATCCAATGCAGTAAATGAGCTGGTATTTCCCTGGTTGTCCAGACCCCCTTCGAGCCAGGAACTGCAACTCCAAAGTGCGTCACCTGGCTGTGCGGGGGGCACTCCGGGGGAATGACAGTGTGCGGCCTGCGCATTGCTAACCGGAAACAGCGGGGCGACCAGCAGCCGGTGATCGGCTTTGGCTGTGCGCTGGGCCGCCGTTAAGGCAGCGAGCAGCGTTTTGCCTACATCTCTGGGGTGCCCGTGCAGTACGATTAACGCGCTGTATGGTGTGGGGCCATGAGATTTCGCCACGAAGTAAGGCAGCTCACCCGCTGAGTCAGCTAATTTGACCCGGTATGCATCAGCGATAGTGTTGAGTGAATTATCTGCGGCAAACATCGGATGAAACAACGCGGGAGCAAACGCCAAAACCGAGGCTAACAAAAATGTCGAAGTGGATTTCATTGGATGTCCGGCCGCGCGTTGTGCGTTATTTATCCATATTAGCGCATAAGACTCTTCCTGGTGCAGCATTCGCACGGCTTCATCTTTGATCCGTTTGGCTTTAACGCTAGACTCTGGAATAACTGAAAAGCAGAGGGTATGAGGAATGGAAGTCATTGAGGGGCGCGAGTTACAGGTTCCTGACGCAGTGTATGCCTACCAGCTCGATGGCAAGGGCGGTGTAACATCGATTGATTACGATGATAAAGCCACCTGCAATGAGCCTTGCTGGCTGCATCTCGATTATGCGCACCCTGCAAGCGCTGAATGGCTGGCCACCACACCGCTGCTGCCGGATGCGGTCAGAGAGGCGCTGTCCGGAGAGAGTTCACGGCCACGCGTCAGTAAGGTGGGCGATGGCACCATGATTACACTGCGCAGCATTAACTTTAACGCCAATTCGCGGCCGGATCAGCTGGTGACAATTCGTGTCTACATGACGGATAAACTGATCGTTTCCACCCGCCATCGCAAGGTTTATTCCATCGACCAGGTGGTGAACGATCTGCAAAGCGGCAGCGGGCCGACCAACAGCGGTAACTGGCTGGTGGAAATTTCGGATGCGTTGACCGATCACGCCAGCGAGTTTATCGAGGATCTGCATGACAAGATCATCGATCTGGAAGATTCGCTGTTGGAGCAGCAGGTTCCTGAACGCGGGCAACTGGCGCTGATCCGCAAACAGCTGATCGTACTGCGCCGCTATATGGCACCGCAGCGAGATGTATTCTCCCGGCTGGCTAGCGATCGTCTGCCCTGGATGAATGATGACGACCGTCGTCGCATGCAGGATATTGCCGATCGGTTAGGGCGCGGCCTGGATGATTTGGATGGCAGCATTGCCCGTACCGCGATCCTTTCTGACGAAATCACCACCGTAATGGCCGATGCCATGAACCGCCGCACCTACACCATGTCATTATTGGCGATGGTGTTTTTGCCGACGACCTTTTTGACCGGGTTGTTCGGCGTCAACCTGGGCGGTATTCCCGGCGGCGGTAATCCTTTTGGTTTTGCTACGTTTTGCCTGACGCTGACCGGATTGGTGTTTGGTCTGGGCTGGTGGCTGAAGAGACGCCGCTGGCTGTAGCCAAAAAAACGTTGATAACCCGGTTAACATTGAGCGATATCAACTTTTGCCGGGGGGAAATGGGGCATGATCTATCTCGCAGGTGAATGCAACGTCAAGCGATGGGCGTTGTGCTCCATAATTGTCTTACTTTCTTATATTTAGAATTACTGTATAGCATATTGATTCATACGATGCCGGTTTAATCACCGGCATTTTTTTGTCTGTAATTTGCCCCATCAGACTGCACTCTCATCCCAGAAACTGGCCTCGATCTTATGTCCGTCCAGATCCCGAACAAAGCAGCCATAATAGGCTTCGCCATAGTGTGGTCGTGAACCGGGGGCGCCTTCATCTGTCGCACCGGCCTGCAGCGCCTGACGGTAAAAATCATCGACCTGCTGTTTGCTGGTGGCGAAAAAACCCACGTGCACACCATTGCCGGTAGTGGCCGGTTTACCGTCGATTGGCGCCTGTAACCAGAACTCCGGATAGTCACGTCCATAGCCAATGGCACCAGGGTGTTCCAACACCCGTCGGCAACCTAATGCGGCAAGAGTGCGATCGTAGAAGTCGGCTGCGGCGTCAAAATGATTGCTGCCGAGCGAAACGTGAGACAAGCAAGGGGTGATGTTCATCGGTAATCTCCAGTGACTGTATAAAAACACAGTACAGGATAAAAACGGCACTGTCCGATGAATTCTGCTGAAATTGCGAGCGGGATCAAAAACTGATGAAGGGAAATTTCCGCCCACCACGTGTGGGCGGAATAACGAGTTACTTGATTTCGAGTACGTCCAAACGTACCGGGGCGGCGTCATCTGCATCCTCCGGTTGCCAGCCGATCGGCTGCATCGGAATATCTTCACGGTCAAAGGCCAGATCGCCACCGTCCACCACTTCGCTGCCGTGGTGAATTCCTTTGAAATCAAAAAGGTTGTAGTCGCTCAGGTGCGAAGGCACTACGTTTTGCATCGCGCTGAACATGGTTTCCAGACGGCCCGGGTAACGTTTATCCCAGTCGCGCAGCATGTCGCCAATGACCTGACGTTGCAGGTTAGGCTGCGAGCCGCACAGGTTGCACGGAATAATCGGGAAGCCTTTGGCAACCGAGAAACGCTCAATGTCTTTTTCACGGCAATAAGCCAGCGGGCGAATAACCACGTGTTTGCCATCGTCGCTCATCAGCTTGGGTGGCATGCCTTTCAGCTTGCCGCCGTAGAACATGTTGAGGAACAGCGTCTGCAGAATGTCATCACGGTGGTGACCAAGGGCAATTTTGGTAGCCCCCAGCTCGGTAGCGGTGCGGTAAAGGATACCGCGGCGCAGGCGTGAACACAGTGAGCAGGTGGTTTTACCCTCAGGGATCTTGTCCTTGACGATGCTGTAGGTGTTTTCCTCAACAATCTGGTATTCCACCCCCAGGCTTTCCAGATAGGCCGGCAGAATATGCTCGGGGAAACCGGGCTGTTTCTGATCGAGGTTGACCGCAACCAGCGAGAAATTGACCGGGGCGCTTTGCTGCAGGTTGCGCAAAATCTCCAGCATGGTGTAGCTGTCTTTGCCGCCGGACAGGCAAACCATGATGCGGTCGCCTTCCTCAATCATGTTGAAATCGGCGATCGCCTGGCCCACGTTACGACGCAGGCGCTTTTGCAATTTGTTCAGATTGTATTGCTCTTTTTGACTAACTGTTTGTTGTTCTGACATTTAAATCGTGCTCGTTCTCAATTGGGGGCACTATGGGCATAAAGTTTTAGGCAGCGAGTTTAGCATTCTATGGACTGCTTGGGTATTTCATCCATTCGCCCGGAGAGCAAAGGCGGTTTGTTTACCTCAGTACACGCGGGCACGCGGCAAATCTGCCACCCGCGTGGTGTAAGCAGGAGAGAGAAACTCACGTTTCATTGACCATGTCTGTTGGTTTCCTTGCCCGGCAAACCAGACCCCGGCATGCCTGGACTGATTGATTTTATCCAACGCGGCCATCAAGCGTTCGCTGTTGGGGCGTGGCTGATACTCATCGAACAGGTCTGGCTGAGCAACGCCTTGCGAGTAAAAGTCCTGCAGCATAATGCCGGCTTTTAGATAGCGGTGACCGGGTTGCCAAATCTTGTCAAGACATCGAGTCGCGGCGGCGATGATGTCGCGCGTATCCTGCGTTGGGGTACTGAGCCTGATGCTCGCGGTGTTGCCGTAATATTTTTCGTTGACCGAAAAGGGGCTGGTTTTAACCCATGCATTGATATTCCGACAATACTGATGTTCTGCACGCAGTTTCTCTGCCGCTCGGGATGCGTGCATACAGATCGCCTGATGCATATCCTGGTATTCAGTGACGCGTTCGCCAAATGATCTGCTGCAAATGATCTGCTGTTTGGTTGGGGCAAACTCCTCGAGTGACAAGCAGGGTTCACCACGCAGTTCACGCACTGTGCGCTCAATCACCACGCTGAAATGCTTGCGGATCATCGTGGTACTTGCGTCCGCCAGCTGCAGGGCGCTTTCGATCCCCATATTTTGCAGCTCTTTGGTTATGCGGCGTCCGATACCCCAGACTTCTGCCGCCGGTACTCTCTCCATTAATTTTCGCTGCCGCTCCTGGTTGGAAAGGTCAACCACGCCTTGGGTCTGACTCCATTTTTTCGCCGCGTAGTTCGCCAGCTTTGCCAGCGTCTTGGTCTGGGCAATACCGACGCCGACGGTGAGGCCAGTGCATTGTAAAACGCGGGCGCGAACCTGGTGCCCAAACGTGGCCAAATCGACACAGTTTTGTACCCCGGCAAGCTCAAGGAAGCTTTCGTCGATAGAGTAAATTTCGGTCCGGGGCGCCATTTCTTCGAGCACGGCCATCACTCGCATCGACATATCGGCGTACAGCTCGTAGTTGCTGCTGAATGCGATACCCCCGGCACGCTCAAAGCTGTGTTTTATCTTGAAATAGGGCGCGCCTGTTTTCAGGCCCAGGGCCTTCGCCTCTTTGCTCTGTGCCACCACGCAGCCGTCGTTGTTCGACAGCACAACTATCGGCCGACCACGCAGGTCCGGACGCCACAGCGTTTCACAACTTGCATAGAAGTTGTTTACATCGGCCAGGGCGTACATTATTTCAGCCTGGTGATGGTTGAAACCACCACGCCGACGATGTCCAATTCTGCACCATCATCCGAGAGTGGTATCGGCCTGAATGTCGGGTTCATCGGCTCAAGCTGTTTGACAGGACGAAGACACAGTCGCTTAACCGTGAACTCGCCTGCGATGCTGGCAATCACGATATCGCCGTGACAGGCACCAATGCTTCGATCGACCACCAGCATGGATCCATCGGTGATCCCGGCTTCGATCATGCTTTCACCTGAGGCGATCAGGAAGTAAGTTGCCGAAGGGTGGCTAATGCAGTACTCATTGAGGTCGATCCGCGCGTGTATGTAGTCTTGTGCGGGGCTGGGAAAGCCCGCCGGGACGTTATCGGCGTAAAGCGGAATGAACTGTTTCTCTGGGGTTGGCGTGGGGAAAAAGTGTTTCATGGCGCATTTCTCTTTACTGTTTTTATATACAGTATAATCGAGTTTTAGCCATTACAACCATAAAGAAAGTCAGGGGCGAGATGATCCACAGCTATCCCCTTGTTGGGCAAGATGATCCTCTCGGAAAATTTTTAGGGTGTGGTTTGCAGAGCCGAATGTAGCGGTGTTTTTACGCTCGGAAACGTTTTTTATCAGCCGGGAAACACAAAACCGGGCAGGATAATCTCAATCACCTCTGATGATAATGGGGAACCCGTTTGATGATCCGCATCTGCCTGCAGGCTGGCCTGTTGTTTTGCCTGACGTCGCTGGCCGCCGAGCGGAGGCAAGCATGACTATCTGAGCTTGGGGGCTTATTGGTGGCCGGATGCGAGCAAAGCCAACGGGCTGCCCTGGGTCCGCCGCGATGGACAGGTGAATCCGGCCAGTAAGAATGAGCAAAGTGACGATGTGCGTTTGGCGGAGTTCACCCAGTGGGTTCAGAGGCTGGCACTGGCGGGATATTTCTCCGGTCAACGGCGCTATAGCGATCGGGCGATGGAATTGATCCGTACCTGGTTTATTAACCCATCAACGCAGATGAATCCTAACCTCAACGACGCTCAGGGCATCCCGGGGCGCGAACCAGTCGCGCCCCGATGACTTACTCGGCGGAGGATTTTTCCCCTTTGCCGGCCAGCAGGCTGAGGAAGTCGTACTTCTCTTTCAGCTCTTTCTCTGCGGCCTGATACAGCGCGCTGGCCATCTCCGGCTGCTGTGAGTTCAGGCGGCGGAAGCGCTGTTCTTTCAG
The DNA here is from genome assembly GCF_052691715.1 of Serratia sp. NA_112.1. Taxonomy (NCBI): domain Bacteria; kingdom Pseudomonadati; phylum Pseudomonadota; class Gammaproteobacteria; order Enterobacterales; family Yersiniaceae; genus Serratia; species Serratia sp. NA_112.1. Next base: position 238,267 of record NZ_JBQZFO010000005.1, on the reverse strand, counting down.
CAGCGTTTCGGTCAGGTTGCTGTTTGGCGGCCGGGAGTCCAGCGCCAGCGCAGGTTTGCCCTCATCGGTGCGGCGTGGATCGAAGCGGTACAGCGGCCAGAAACCGGTGGCGGTCAACTGCTTCATCTGGTCGTGACTGAGCGCCAGATCGTAACCGTGCTCTTCGCAGGGGCTGTAGGCGATAATCAGTGATGGACCCGGATAGGCCTCGGCTTCCTGAATCGCTTTCACCGTCTGATTGAGCTGGGCACCCAGCGAGATTTGCGCCACGTACACATGGCCGTACATCATCATGCTGACGCCCAGATCCTTACGCGCCTTGCGCTTGCCGTGTTCACCGAACTTGGTGACAGCGCCCAGCGGGGTAGCTTTCGACTGTTGGCCACCGGTGTTGGAGTAACATTGAGTATCCAGCACCAGTACGTTGACGTTCTCGGTCAGACTGAGGACGTGATCCAACCCACCAAACCCAATGTCGTAAGCCCAGCCATCGCCGCCAATCAGCCAGATGGACTTATCCACCAGATAATCGGCGTCGGTTGCCAGTTGGCGTGCATCGCTGCCTTCGATTTTTTCCAACAGGCCGCGCAGTTCAGCGATCTGCAGGCGGCGCGGTTCCGGTGCAATATCTTCCATTTTCAGGGCATTAACCAATGGTGTCGGCAACTGCGGTGCCAGCGTGTTCAACAGGCGTAATACGCGGCTGCGGTGTTGGTCGACAGTCAGGCGGAAGCCCAGACCGAATTCGGCGTTGTCCTCAAACAGCGAGTTGGCCCAGGCCGGGCCGCGCCCTTCGGCATTGGTGGTGTAAGGTGTGGTGGGCAGGTTGCCGCCGTAAATGGATGAGCAACCCGTGGCATTGGCAATCAGCAGCCGGTCGCCATAAAGCTGGGTCAACAGTTTGATATACGGCGTTTCGCCGCAGCCGGAACAGGCGCCGGAGTATTCGAACAACGGTGAAATCAACTGTGAGGTACGAATATCGATCCGCTCGAGCTGTGCCGGGTCGATCTCCGGCAGTTGCAGGAAGAAGTCGTAGTGCTCTTTTTCCACTGCCAGATGCTCCAGCCGTGGCGCCATGTTGATGGCCTTGATGTCCGGATCCTGGCGGTCTTTCGCCGGACACACCTCAACGCACAGGTTGCAACCGGTACAGTCTTCCGGCGCCACCTGCAGCACATATTTCTGACCGCGCATATCTCGCGCTTTTACATCCAGCGATTGCAGCGAGGCAGGGGCATGTTCCATCGCATCCGGCTGAACCACTTTGGCGCGAATGGCGGAATGCGGACAAGCGGCAACGCAGTGGTTGCACTGGGTGCACAGATCCGGCTGCCAGATGGGGACCGCTTCGGCGATATTGCGTTTTTCCCACTGAGTGGTGCCCACTGGCCAGGTGCCGTCCGGCGGGAAGGCGGACACTGGCAATGCATCGCCCAATCCGGCCAGCATCGTAGCGGTGACGGTTTTGACAAAGTCAGGCGCGGCGTCGGACACCACCGGCGGTCGCATTGGGCTGCTGTCGTCTATCGGCTGCAGTGGGATCTCAATCAGTGCATCGAGCGTAGCGGCCAGTGCCTGCCAGTTGCGTTCAACAATATCCTGCCCCTTGCTGCTGTAGCTGCGGGCAATGGCGTCTCGCAATTGCTGCAGGGCCACATCGCCCGGCAGGATCTGGGTCAGGTGGAAAAACGCCATCTGCATCACGGTATTGATGCGCGCGCCAAGTCGGCATTCACGCGCCAGTTTGGCGGCGTTGATGATGTAAAATCGTGCCTGGCGCTGTTGCAGCACCGCCTGCACTTCCTGCGGCAGTCGCGACCAGGCCTCTTCAGCACCGTACGGGGTATTGAGCAGGAAAATGCCGCCGGGTTTCAGGCGCTCCGCCATCTGGTAGGTATCGATAAACTGCAATTGGTGACAGCCGACAAAGTCAGCGCGACTGACCAGATAGGCCGAGTTAATCGGCTGCTCACTGACGCGCAGATGCGACACCGTCAGGCCACCGGCCTTTTTCGAGTCGTAGACAAAATAGCCCTGTGCGTACAGCGGCGTGCTGTTGCCGATGATTTTGATGTTGTTTTTGGTGGCGGAAACCGACCCGTCGCTGCCCAAACCGTAGAATAACGCCTCCAGTGAGGCACGCTGTGGGAGGGTCTCTTCACTGAGGGGCAGGGAAAGGCCGGTCACATCGTCAAAAATACCGACGGTAAAACGCGGACGCGGTTTGTCCAGCGTCAGTTCTTTAAATACCGCCAACGCGCAGTCTGGCCCAAATTCTTTTGAGGACAACCCATAACGGCCACCGATCACCTTTGGCATGCTGGCGCGTTCACCCCGGCTGAAGGCTTCGGCCAGCGCGGTCATCACGTCCAGATACAGCGGTTCCGCCAGCGCGCCTGGCTCCTTGGTGCGATCCAATACGGCGATTTTGGTTGCGCTTTCCGGCAGTACGCTGAGCAGGTGTTGCGCGGAAAATGGCCGGAACAGCCGTACTTTCAGCACACCGACTTTTTCGCCGCGAGTCAGCAGGGCGTCGATCGCTTCTTCGCAGGTCCCGATAGCGGACCCCATAAGGATCACTACGCGTTCGGCTTGCGGATGGCCATAATATTCAAAAGGCTGATATGCCCGGCCGGTGATCTGGGCAAACTTGTCCATCGCATCAATCACGTGCTGGCCGGCACCGTCGTACCAGGGATTGGTGGCTTCACGCGATTGGAAGTAGGTATCCGGGTTGGCGGAGGTACCGCGCACCACGGGATGGTCTGGCGACAACGCGCGGCTGCGGTGCGCATCAATTGCCTCCTGCGGTAGCATCTGGCGCAGGGCATCATCACTCAGCGGGACGATTTTGTTGATTTCATGCGAGGTGCGGAAACCATCAAAAAAGTGAATAAACGGCAGGCGACTGTTGAGGCTTGCCGTTTGAGAAATCAACGCAAAGTCCTGCGCTTCCTGCACGTTACTGGCGCACAGCATGGCGCAGCCGGTCTGGCGGACTGCCATCACGTCGGAATGGTCGCCGAAAATCGACAGCGCGTGCGTGGCGATGGTACGTGCGGCGACGTGCAGGACAAACGGCGTCAGTTCGCCGGCCAGTTTGTACAGCGTCGGGATCATCAACAGCAGGCCCTGCGACGAGGTAAATGAGGTCGACAGTGCGCCGGTTTGCAATGCACCGTGCACCGTGGCGATGGCACCGCCTTCCGACTGCATTTCCACCACCCGCGGTACGTCGCCCCAGATATTCTGACGGCCATCGCCGGACCAGGCATCGGCCTGTTCCGCCATGGTCGAACTGGGGGTAATCGGGTAGATGGCAATCACTTCGCTGGCGCGATAGGCGACGGAAGCGACTGCGTTATTACCATCTGTAGTAATCATCGACTTTACCTTTCATTGCTCAAAAAACCGCAAAAGTCATTTCTTGCAGTAATTAACAAAGTCTAGCAGAGGGATATATTGGCCCTTTATCGCATTTGTGTGGCGGTGGAAAAATCGACCAAAGTTACTGTAAATTGATATTTCCCGCATTAAAATCACGCCGCGAAGACGAATTGTCATGGTTGTTTAACGACAATTTATTTCCAGCGCGTCATACTGTCGAACAGGTGAACTTACGGAAGAAAAAAACGATGAGCGGATTTATGTATTTAACCATGGCGATTGTGGCGGAAGTGGTCGCCACCACCATGTTGAAAGCCTCTGAGGGCTTTACCCGCCTGTGGCCGTCGCTGGTGGTAGTGGTCGGTTACGCGGTCGCTTTTTGGGGACTGTCGCTGGTGGTTAAAACTATGCCTCTGGGCATTGTCTACGCTATTTGGTCAGGGATGGGCATTGTGCTGGTGTCCATTGCGGCAGTATTTGTTTATCAGCAAAAACTGGATCTACCGGCAGTTTTCGGGATGGGGTTAATTATTGCCGGCGTATTGGTGATTAATTTACTGTCGAAAACAGCGGCGCACTAATTGTTATTTTAAGGTAAAAATAGTCAGCGTGACATTCAGTGACGCTGGCTGAAAACCTCAGTGATAATAACTGAAAATAATGAATCAGGTATATTCATCCAGTAACAAAATCAACGCTATTTTTTTACTATTGTCTGACAATTCCCAGTCCGTCCATTGCTCCCAAACCCCTCCTTCAAACCTGTCATCGCTCTTGTCGCCCAGAGCGCTCGGTGGCTGCTCCTTGAACCGCGTGAAAGCCCCGGTGACCATAAGAATGATAACAGCGTGCAAATAAACGCCAAATAATTGCAGGAACATATTTTCATTATTTATATATCAGGCTAGATTAAATAGGTTTGCATCAAAGATAACAAAACGTGTCCGTATAAAGTGACGCGAGTTATACCCTTTGGATTTCGAGTTGGCCGCTCTAGCGCGTCCATGCGCTCGCGGCATTTGTACATCCCTGTACAGCACCGCTAGGCGACCAGCTTGCTCATCCCCAGGTGCTTACTTGAGTAAGCAACTGGGGTGAGTGAGTGCAGGTAACAACGCTGCGGCTTGAAAGACGACGGGTATATCGGCAATGGCGATTTTACACAGCGTAGTCCGGGTTCAGGAGTGGAATAATGACAACATCAAAATGGTTGCTGGCCGGTGCCGTATTGCTTTTGGCCGCATGCAGCAGCAAAAATGAAGAGCCAGTACAGCAGGGCAACAGTGCCAGAATCAATACCTTACAGACCAGCGCGAACTGCGCCAGCGTGGGCGGTATCACTACCGTGACGCACAATTTAAACGGCGAGGCGGTAAGAATGTGCCAAATGCCGAATGGCAAGCAATGCGAAGAATGGACTCTGGGTCAGGGGGCCTGTTCAACCGCCGGTTAAGCAGGAAAGCACACCAGGCCACCAGGGCCTGGTGTATCGGGGGTTACTGCACCCAGTCTCGCTGGGTATAGACCAGGACGTGGCCGCTGCCGCTCAGTGTTAATTGTTGAGCGCTAAGGGTGACTTTTGCCCCTTTGCCCAGCACGTCGCCAATCAGCCGATCCCACTGGTTGAGCTGCGGATCTGAGCAGAGCATGCGGGTCGAAGCCAGCCCTGGCACCGTCAACACGCCGTCCTGCAACTGGCCACCACCAAAGAAGTGGTTACACATGGCGCCGGAAACGTGCATTTTCTCACCGAACTCAAGGTTGGGCCCGTTACCGGGGCGTGATTTCACCGCCACGCCATCGACGCTCTGCAACGCAAAATTGTGATGCAACAGATCGCTTTCTGTCACCGTTTTACCGTTCTGGCTCATTCCACACCCCGCTAACATCAGCGCCGTTAACGCCACTGAGATGGACTTTTTCATCGGCTTTCCTTGTTAAAAATATCAGGTATTGAGCTGATTAGGGCAGTTCTCACCCTGTTCCAACTGGTGAAGGTTTTTCAACGTGGTTTCCGAGATGCTGGTCAGCGCCTCTTCGGTCAGGAAAGCCTGATGGCCGGTAAACAGCACGTTGTGGCAGGCTGACAGGCGGCGGAAGATATCGTCCTGGATCACGTCATTGGATTTGTCTTCAAAGAACAGGTCGCGTTCATTTTCATACACATCCATACCCAGTGCGCCGATTTTCTGCTGTTTCAAGGCATCAATCGCCGCCGAGGAGTCAATCAGGGCACCACGGCTGGTGTTGATAATCATCACGCCATTTTTCATCAGGGTGAATGCATCACTGTCCAGCAGATGGTGGTTTTCCGGCGTCAACGGGCAGTGCAGGGTGATCACGTCGGACTGGGCGTACAGCGTTTTCAGATCGACATATTCGGCACCCATCTCCAGTGCTTGCTCGCTTGGGTAGGGATCATAAGCCAATAGCTTCATGCCAAACCCTTTCAGGATCCGCATGGTGGCGATGCCAATTTTACCGGTGCCAATTACCCCGGCGGTGCGGTTATGCATATTGAAGCCGATTAACCCCTCGAGCGAAAAGTTGGCATCGCGGGTACGCTGATAGGCGCGGTGAATACGACGATTCAGGCACATCATCATACCCACGGCGTGTTCAGCGACCGCTTCCGGTGAATAGGCCGGTACGCGTACCACTTTGATGCCCAATTCTTTGGCGGCGTCCAGATCCACGTTATTGAAACCGGCACAGCGCAGAGCCAGGATTTCAACCCCCAGCGCCGCCAGTTCTTCAAGGACTTCACGGCTGCCGTCGTCATTAACGAAGATACAGATGGCTTTGCAACCGGCGGCGTTTTTGGCGGTTCTTTTACTGAGCAGGAAGTCGAAAAATTCCAGTTCGTAGCCAAACTGCTGATTCACCAGCTCGAGATATTTACGGTCATACTGTTTAGTGCTGTATATCGCCAATTTCATCGTGGTTTCTCCAGCGTCATTTTTGTGATCAATTTAACAGATTTTAGTAAATTCTACAATTGGTTAGCCGGTTTCGGTAACGCTAAAAAGGGGTAACGACTATCGCTCGAAGCGATATCAATTAAGGGTAGCTGGCGATGCCGGAGCATGGCGGATATTCGTGGTGGGCGGACTGGAAAGGTAATGGGGGGCAAGGCTCTCGACCAGAGCAAAAAAAATCCCCACGGGGGGGTGGGGAATGGCTTCTCTAGTATAGTTAGCTAGCAGCTGACTTTTGTTAGAATGCTTGCAAGACTATTAATGATCAAATGTAACGACAATAACAAAAGTCTGAAATAGGTCATATTCATGTGATGAATGTGTAACTAAAACTTACAGCATCCGCAACAATGGCTATAAAAGCCCCGGTACAAGGCATCTTCTTCGGTCTCAGCTTCACCCTATGTCAAATTCATGCCATCATTATTGCCAATTCAGGCATAGACTTAGCCTAAATGGCCTTTGGCCCGACTAAAGGGCGCCTAACTCAGGAATGAAGCAATCATTTAATGACTAAGCGATTGAAAGTATTCATAGGGATTGTGGTGAGTGTGCTGCTCCTGCTAGTGGCGCTGTGGCAAACTCTGCCGCGCTGGCTGCCGCGTGTGCTCTCGCACTGGTTACCGCAGGGCAGCCAGTTGGTTTTACAGGGCAAACTACAGTGGCGGCAAGGTGCTTTGCAGCTGGATGGCGCCCGCTTTTTAGCGCAAGACTGCCTGCTTGCCAGCGCCGGCCCAACCCGATTGGCTTATCAGCAGGGCCGCTGGCAACTGATCGGCGAAAAGTTGCATGTCGATACGGCCTGCCTATCAAAATTGCGTGCCGGTGAGGCTAACAGTGCCCCACTGGCGCTCGACCAATTGCAAAAACAACTGCCGCTGCTGGATATCACCATCAAGGATCTCTCGGTGCTGCCGTGGCAATTCTATGCCGGTAAACTGCAGATACACGCCACGCCAGAAGGCCAGAGCCTGCAATATCAAGGTCCCAACATCAGCGTTGACGCGCTGCTGGATCAACATCAGCAACTGACGCTGAACAGCCTGACGCTCAAGGCGCCAAACAGCCCGCAGCCGCTGCATCTGACCGGCAAGATTAGCATTCCGCTGGATTTGGACAGTATGCCGACGCAAGGCGCACTACAGGGTGAACTGCAGACCGCTTATCTGGAAAAACCTTTGCTGGTGGATATGCGCTGGCAACAGCAGCAGGGGGTGATGACGCTGACGGAAAAGGGGGCAGAGAAACCTTTGGCCACCTTGCCGTGGGAAATCAATTCGCAGCAGGTCAGTATCAAGCAGGGCGAGTGGCGCTGGCCCTACAGTCAGCAACCGCTTAACGGCGGATTGAGCATCGCGCTGCATGACTGGAGTAAAGGCTTTGATGAAGCCCAGATCAGTGCCCGTTTAAATGTGATCACCGACGGCCACAACGGCAAAGGCAACGCGGTGTTGACGCTGGGGCCGGGTAAGGTCGGGCTGATCGACAGCGACTTAAGCTTCCAACTGACCGGTCAGGCAAATATGACCGATTTTTCCATGACTGCTTCCATCCCAGGTATCATCAGCGGCACTATTCTTAACCCGACGCTGATGTTGCAGTCCGGGTCACTGCTGCGTTTGTGGGGCAATGCCACACCGGAAATGAAACTGGAAGAGGCGCGGTTGCCGCTGGCCGGCGTGAAGGTCACCGCGGGGGGGATTACTGGCCGCCTGCAGGCGATCATTAATGCCAGCGACAGTTACTGGGGCCGTTTTAAACTGCATCTGGACGGCAAGGCCCAGGATTTTTGGCCGGATCACGGTAACTGGCAATGGCGCTACTGGGGTAACGGCCAGTTGCCGCCGCTACAGGCTGCCTGGGACGTCGCCGGCAGCGGCAGTTGGCAGGACAGTACCTTGGTGCTCGATCGTCTCTCTACCGGCTTTGATCAGTTGAAGTACAGCATGGTGAGGGTAGACGCACCGCGCCTCAGCCTTAGCCAACCGCTGCGTTGGCAGCGTGACCAGCAGGCCCCGGCATTCAATGGTGAACTGCAACTGGTTTCCGGCAAGGTTAGCTTCACCAATGGGGGTTACCTGCCGGCGCCGGTGCTAGCGCTGCAGCTCAAGGGCAAGGCGCCGGACAGCTTCCAGTTACAGGGTAAACTGCAGGCGGAACAGATTGGGCCGATAGCGCTGTGGGGCCGCTGGGACGGTGAGCGTTTGCGCGGGGAAGGCTGGTGGCCGAAGCAGTCGCTGAAAGTGTTCCAACCCTTGATCTCACCCGATCTGAATATCAAACTGCGCGACGGCGAATTTTATGCCCAGTCGGCCTTCTCTGCTGCCCGGGAACAGGGCTTTGAAGCCGGTGGTCACTGGGTGGTGAAAAATGGCGGCATGTGGCTGAAAGACGGCGAGATGAGCGGCCTGGATTTTGTGATGTCCTACCGACTGAAAAATCATCTCTGGCAGTTGGGGGCCAAAAAGCCGGTGATGTTACGCATCAAATCGTTTAGCAACCTGTTTGAAATGCAGAATATTACCGCCGATTTGCAGGGGACTTACCCTTACAGCGAACAGGCACCGCTGACGCTGAGCAACGTTGGAATGGATGCATTAAACGGCCATATCAGCCTGTCGGCGCTGCGCATGCCACAGCATGACGCCGCCGTGTTGAAACTGGATAAAGTCGATCTCAGTGCCTTGTTTACCGCGCTGAAACCAAAACAGTTTGCCATGTCCGGGCGGGTGGATGGCGAACTGCCGTTGTATCTAAATCATCCCAAATGGCTGGTACGCAACGGTTGGATCGCCAACTCGGGCATGCTGACGCTGCGGCTGGACAAGGATATGGCCGATGCCATCGGCAGCAATAATCTGGCGACCGGCGCGGCGATCGACTGGCTGCGCTATATGGAGATTAACCGCTCGAAAGCCAGGGTTGATCTCGACAACCTCGGTGAGTTGACGCTAAAGGCGCGCATTGACGGGGTTAATCCGCAAAAAAGTGCCAAACGAGAAGTTATCCTGAACTATAGCCATCAGGAAAACGTGTTTCAGCTGTGGCGCAGTCTGCGCTTTGGCGACAATTTACAGGAGTGGCTGGAACAGGCCCTCTCAAAACCTGGGGAACAACCATGAAAATCATCAGCGGGCCATTGCTGGTCGCCGTGCTGGGCACGTTTTTGCTGAGCGGTTGCGTGCCGCGCATCGAGGTCGCAACGCCTAAAGATCCGATCACCATCAACATGAACGTGAAGATCGAGCATGAGATCCACATCAAGGTGGATAAGGACGTCGATAATCTGCTGAAAACCCAAAGCGGCCTTTTCTAGGAGCCAACATGAAGAAACGTTATTTAGGTTTGATGGCCGTCGCCTGGATGTTCAGCAGCATGGCGATGGCGCTGACGCTTGATGAGGCCAAACAGCAGGGCCGAGTGGGGGAAACGCTCAGCGGTTATATCGCGCCGGTGAAGCAGGATGCCGAAACCTTGACGCTGGTGAAAAACATTAATGCCGGGCGCACCGAAAAATACCAGCAAGTGGCAGACAGCAATCATATCGCCATCGACGATGTGGCACGTATGGCGGGGCAGAAGCTGGTAACGCGAGCCCCGGCTGGGGAATACGTGCGAGGTATTAACGGCCAGTGGCTGAAGAAATAAAAAAACGCGCCGTTGGGCGCGCAATAAAATACAGCATTGGATTTTTATGAGGGTAGTGCAGGTGTGACAGGACTTTAGTCATACGGTGGTGACTTCGCGGGGCATTACGTCCCCGCGAGTGATATCAGGCGGCAACCACATGAGTCAGTAAGGTCTTGGCGTCGGTCTGCGCTTTGGTCGCGACGTCCGGGCCGTAAGCGATGCCTTCTGCGAACACGAATTCAACGTCGGTGATACCGATAAAGCCCAGGAATAGACGCAGGTAAGGTTCTACCAGGTCAGTCGGGGTGCCTTTATGAATGCCGCCGCGGCTGGTCAGGATGATGGCGCGTTTGCCTTTCACCAGGCCTTCAGGGCCGTTTTCGGTGTAACGGAAGGTCACGCCGGCGCGGGCAATCAGGTCGAAATAGTTTTTCAACTGGGTCGGGATGCTGAAGTTGTACATCGGTGCCGCCATAACGATGGTGTCATTGGCCTGCAGTTCAGCGATCAGTTCATCGGACAAGGCCAGTGCTTCGGTCTGACGTGGGGTCAGCGGCGTATCGGAAGGGCGCAGTGCACCAACCAGCTCACCGTCCAGTACCGGAATTGGCTGGGCAGCCAGGTCACGCACGGTAATGGTGTCGTTGCCATGAGTGTTTGCCCATTGCTCAACGAAGAAATCGGCCAATTGGTTAGACTGAGAGTAGCCCGCCAGGATGCTTGATTTAAGAACCAATACTTTGCTCATCGGTAATTCCTTAGGTTAAGACAGTGACATCAGGACGGTGCGTCCCTTGCATGCAGTACACTGTATTCACATTTTACCGGCAGTGATAGCGCAATATTTCGAGACTTTTGTTCGATTTTATTGAATAACATTTTCGGCCTTAAGCGGCGGGATTATGGGGAAAAAGCGGCTTGTGCTATTCTTCGCGTCCAAAGCTAAAAACTGGCTAATTCATTACCAAACCGTTGCTGATGCTTGATACAGCAGCGATGAAACAAGGAATACCGAACGTGAAATCTCCGCTCGCGGCATTGTCTGCCCAACTGGGCGAGCTGATGCTCCGTGATCAACAGCGCCTGCAACGTCGGCTGCAGGGCGCACGAAAAATCAAAAATTCCGATGCTCAATTGGCGGCTGCCGTTGAAATCGAAAGTGACATGGCGCTGGCGTTGCGTAAGGTGCAATCCCGCGCTGCAACCTGCCCGAAAATAACCTATCCTGAAAGCCTGCCGGTCAGTCAGAAAAAACAGGATATTCTGCAGGCGATCCGTGACCATCAGGTGGTGATTGTTGCCGGTGAAACCGGTTCGGGGAAAACCACCCAGCTACCGAAAATCTGCCTGGAATTGGGGCGTGGGGTCAAAGGTCTGATCGGCCACACCCAACCCCGGCGTCTGGCTGCGCGCACAGTGGCCAACCGCATTGCTGACGAACTGGAAACTCCATTGGGCGGCAGCGTCGGTTATAAGGTGCGTTTTAACGATCAGGTTGGGGAAAATACCCTGGTCAAGCTGATGACCGACGGCATCCTGCTGGCGGAAATCCAGCAGGATCGGCTATTGATGCAGTACGATACGCTGATCATCGATGAAGCGCATGAGCGTAGCCTGAATATCGACTTTATCCTCGGCTACCTGCGCGAACTGCTACCCAAGCGCCCGGATCTGAAAGTCATCATCACCTCGGCAACCATAGATCCGCAGCGGTTTTCGCGTCACTTCAACAACGCGCCGATTATCGAAGTTTCCGGCCGCACTTATCCGGTGGAAGTTCGTTATCGCCCGGTGGTGGACGATGCTGACGATACCGACCGCGATCAACTGCAGGCGATTTTCGATGCGGTGGATGAACTTGGCCGCGAAGGGCCGGGGGATATCCTGATCTTTATGAGCGGTGAGCGCGAAATCCGTGATACCGCCGATGCATTGAACCGTCTTAATCTGCCGCATACCGAAGTCTTGCCGCTGTATGCCCGGCTTTCCAACAGCGAACAGAACCGGGTATTCCAGTCGCACCATGGTCGGCGCATTGTGCTGGCAACCAACGTGGCGGAAACCTCATTAACCGTCCCGGGCATCAAATATGTGATTGATCCGGGGACGGCGCGCATCAGCCGCTACAGCTTCCGTACCAAGGTCCAGCGCCTGCCGATTGAGCCGGTGTCTCAGGCCTCGGCCAATCAGCGTAAGGGCCGCTGCGGCCGCGTGTCGGACGGTATTTGTATTCGTCTGTATGCGGAACAGGATTTCCTGTCGCGACCGGAGTTTACCGATCCGGAGATCCTGCGCACCAACCTGGCGTCGGTGATTTTGCAGATGACCTCGCTGGGGCTGGGGGATATCGCCGCTTTCCCGTTCGTCGAGGCGCCGGACAAGCGCAATATTCTGGACGGCGTACGCCTGCTGGAAGAGCTGGGGGCGATTAAAACGGCAGAAAATGGCCATTACCAGCTTACTTCGCAGGGCCGTCAATTGGCACAGTTGCCGATCGACCCACGCCTGGCGCGTATGGTGCTGGAAGCGCAGAAGAGCGGTAGCGTGCGCGAGGTGATGATTATCACCGCGGCGTTGTCGATCCAGGATCCGCGTGAACGGCCAATGGACAAACAGCAGGCGTCGGATGAAAAGCACCGTCGCTTCGCGGATAAAGACTCGGACTTCCTGGCCTACGTGAACCTGTGGGACTGGCTGAAAGAGCAGCAAAAAGAGCATTCCTCCAGCCAGTTCCGTCGGCTGTGTCGCAATGATTTTCTGAACTACCTGCGGGTGCGCGAATGGCAGGATATTTACACCCAACTGCGCCAGGTGGTGAAAGAGCTGGGGCTGCCGGTTAACAGCGAACCCTCTGATTACCGCAGCGTACATACCGCGCTGCTGACCGGGTTGCTGTCGCACATCGGCCAGAAAGATGCCGACAAACAGGAATTCACTGGTGCCCGCAACGCGCGCTTCTCCATTTTCCCGGGGTCCGGCCTGTTCAAGAAGCCGCCGAAGTGGACCATGGTGGCCGAACTGGTGGAAACCAGCCGCCTGTGGGGGCGCATTGCCGCACGTATCGAGCCGGAGTGGATAGAACCGCTGGCTCAGCATCTGGTGAAGCACAGCTACAGCGAGCCTCACTGGTCTAAATCCCAGGGGGCGGTGATGGCCAGCGAAAAAGTGACGCTGTTCGGGCTGCCGATTGTTGCCGCGCGCTCGGTCAATTACAGCACCATTGATCCGCTGCTGTGCCGTGAGCTGTTTATTCGCCATGCGTTGGTGGAAGGTGACTGGCAGACGCGACATGCGTTCTTTGCCGCAAACCTGAAACTGCGTGCCGAAGTGGAAGAGCTGGAACATAAATCGCGCCGCCGTGACATTTTGGTGGACGACGAAACCCTGTTTGCTTTCTACGATCAGCGCATTCCAAACGATGTGGTGTCCGGACGCCATTTCGATAACTGGTGGAAAAACGCCGGTAAGCAAAATTCAGACCTGCTCAGTTTTGAAAAAGAAATGCTGATCAAAGACGGTGCCAATCAGGTCAGTGCGCTGGACTACCCAAACACCTGGTACCAGGGCAACCTCAAACTGCGCCTGACTTACCAGTTTGAACCGGGCACTGACGCCGATGGCGTTACGGTACACATTCCGCTGCCTATTCTTAATCAGGTTGAACAACAGGGCTTCGAATGGCAGATCCCGGGCATTCGTCGGGAACTGATCATTGCCCTGATCAAGTCATTGCCGAAGCCGGTACGCCGCAACTTTGTACCGGCGCCGAACTACGCCGAAGCTTTCCTGGGGCGGGCGACGCCGTTGGAAATGCCGCTGTTGGATTCGCTGGAGCGCGAACTGCGCCGTATGACCGGCGTGACGGTGTCACGTGAAGACTGGCAATGGGATCAGGTGCCCGATCACCTCAAGATGACATTCCGGGTGGTGGGGGAAAAACACAAAACCCTGCGTGAAGGCAAAGATCTGACGGCATTGAAGCTCAAGCTGAAGGATAAGGTGCAGGAAACGCTGTCGGCAGTGGCGGACGATGGGCTGGAACAAAGCAATCTGCATATCTGGAGCTTTGGCAAACTGCCAGAGTTTTATGAGCAGAAGCGCGGTGGCTACTCGATGAAGGCTTACCCGGCGCTGGTGGACGAAAAAGACAGCGTGGCGATCCGCCTGTTCGACAGCGAGCAAGAGCAGCGACAGGCGATGTGGCAGGGCACGCGTCGCCTGCTGCTGTTGAATATTCCTTCGCCTATCAAATATCTGCATGAAAAGCTGCCGAACAAGGCCAAACTGGGGCTGTACTTTAACCCTTACGGCAGAGTGCTGGATCTGATCGACGATTGTATCTCGTGCGGCATCGACAAACTGATCGCAGAACACGGCGGGCCGGTGTGGCAGGAGGAAAACTTTGCCCGTCTGCAGGAACTGGTGCGCGGCGAACTGAATGAAACGGTGGTGGGCGTGGCCAAACAGGTCGAACAAATCCTGACTGCGGTGTTTAACATCAACAAGCGCCTGAAAGGCCGGGTTGATATCTCGTTGGCGCTGGCGCTGTCGGATATTAAAACTCAGCTCGGCGCTCTGGTTTATCGTGGGTTCGTCACCAACAACGGCTGGAAACGCCTGCCGGATACCTTACGTTATCTGCAGGCGATTGAACGTCGGCTGGAGAAGCTGGCCATCGATCCGCACCGTGACCGCGCGCAAATGATACGGGTGGAGCAGGTGCAGCAGGCCTGGCAGCAGTGGCTGAACAAGCTGCCGCCGAAACGCCTGCAGGATGACGAGGTGAAAGAGGTGCGCTGGATGATTGAGGAGCTGCGCGTCAGTCTGTTCGCCCAGCAACTGGGCACACCTTATCCGATCTCAGACAAGCGTATCCTGCAGACTATCGAGCAGCTTTCGGGTTAGGCGGCGCACGCAGGCAGCCTGCACAGCTCAGGCACAGCAGGCTGCACAGTAACAGCGTTGCAGTCAGACTTTGTCCAATGGCGGCCAGAGACAGCCCCGCGCCAATCAACAGATAGTAAAGCAGGCCAAAGACGGCCCCGGCGGTGCCCAGGCGCTGCCGGTAGCGGTTCAGCGCCTGGCTCAACACGTTGGGGATAGCCAATCCGAAAGCCAGAGTGATCAGCATGCAGGGCAATAGCATCATCAGGCTGTGCTGCCAGTAACTTAACGCCAGCGCGGCACCGAGTGCCAGCAGGCTACCCAACAGAATCTGGGTTTTGGCGCAGACGCCTCTGGTCAACAGATAACGGTTCAACAGTGATCCAAGTAAGCTACCCAGTGCTAATACGATGCCGGAATAACCAAACTGCTGGCTACTTAACCCCAGTTGTTCGAAAATGAACGGTGCCAGGCTGAAGTAGCTGAAGACCATGATATTAAAGCCCGCGACCAATAACGCGGAATACCAGATTTGTCGATCGCACAGAATATCCCAGCCGCTGCCTGTGGCGGTTGCAGCCACTGCTACGGTTACCGGCCGCGTTTCCGGCAGGACCCGCCAGCACCAAATCAATAGAACTAGCGCCAGTAGCCACTGGGCGGCAAATATCGCCATACTGCCGCCCCAGGCGACTAACACCCCACCGGTCAACATGCCCAGCACTGGGCTGAGCGACAAGGCGATGCCGAGGATCGAAAAGACTTTTCCCAGCGCCTGTCCCTGATAGACATCACGCAGCATGGTTTGCGTCACTATGGAGCCGACCGCAGCGCCGAACGCGATGCTCGCGCGAGCTATCAGCAACAGCGTGAAGTGCTGACTCAGCAGCGCCATCACGGCCCCGATGAGATAGACCGCCAGACCCGCCAGCATGGTTATCCTGCGGCCCAGGCGATCGCATATTACCCCCCAGAATGCGACACCCAGGGCAAAAGCGAAGAAATAGACTGACAGAGTTTGGCTGGCCTGAGCCGCACTGACGTTGAAGTCGCTACGTATCGCCGTGAGTGCCGGGCTGTAGAGGGTTTCGAGCACCTGGGGCGCCATAATGGTGGCCACCATCAACGGCAGGGGTAAACGTGACATGAGAATTAACCTTTACGGGTGAAGAATCGCGCCAGTATAGGGAAATACTCAGTGTTCAATTACAATCATCAGGACAAAGAATAACGAAAAAAGGACATTGTGATGGCATGGCTCTCCCAACAAGATAGCTTTGATCCGGACGTCTGGTCAGCGCCGGTGTTGGGCATGGCTGCCGAGTTAGTCGGAGGGCATGATTCTGCTGAGCATAGGCATCGCCGTGCACAATTACTCTATGCCCCTCGCGGTTGTATGACGGTGACCCTTACCGATCGCTGGTTGATCCTGCCGCCAACGCGCTGCCTGTGGATCCCTGGTGGCATCCGACACCGGGTGCAACTCCGGGGGCAGGTGGCTTATCGTTCCGTCTGGCTGGACCCTGAGTTGACATCCGTTATGCCGCAAGAATGCGCGGTGCTGGCGGTAAATCCCTTGTTGGCGGCGGTGGTTGAACGTATCGCCTATTGGCCATTCAATCAGGCTGTCAATTGCCCGGCTGCGCGTGATTTGCTGCCCGTATTGGTCAATGAGCTACATGCGGCAAGGTTGGAGAGTACCGGCCTGATATTACCGCGAGATCGGCGGTTGGTTCACTGGCTGGAGGGGCTTGATCGGCGAGATGAACTGCCGGGATTGGCGGTTTTGGCGCAGAGCCTGAACCTACATGCCAAAACGCTGACGCGCATTTTCCAGCGCGAGAGCGGGCTGAGTTACCAGCAATGGAGCCAGCAATGGCGGCTGATGCGGGCAATTGAATTGTTGGCAGAGCTGCCTTCAGTCAGCTCAGTCGCCCAACGCCTGAGTTTTTCCAGTGACAGCGCCTTTATTGCGTTTTTCCGTCAGTTCACCGGTACCACGCCCAGGCGCTTTATGATGGGGGATTTGCCTACGGAGACCGGCGAGGAACCCCACGCCGGTACATGACTGTTTACTTTCCTGCCGCCAGCGCGTCCAGCGCATCGCGAATGCCGGTCACTGCCAGCGCACGGTTATCGGCGCGGTAACGATCTTTGGCTGCCGGTGCAGAACTTTGAATGGCAATCAGCCGCCAGCCGTCGGCAGTTTTCAGTAGTAACGGCGAACCGCTATCGCCGGGCAGGGTATCGCACTGGTGTGACAGGACGCCTTGTTGCGCCCAGCCGGTCACTTTGCAGTTCAGGTGGCTGTAGAGATCGTCCAGATGATCCTCCGGATATCCCGCCTGGGTAATCAGCCGTTTGGCTTGTTTCATTGCCTGGGTCAGCGCCTTGCTGTCGCCTTGCCACAACGGCAACGGCTTAATCGGCAAGGTTTGTTTATCCTTCAGACGGATCAGGGCAAAGTCATAGGCCGCCGCCGCAGGTGGTACAATCCAGCCTTCACCGTCAGGTTTGAGTTTTTTGCCCAGTTTGCGATCAACCAGCGTCTCAAGATTGTCGGTTTGGTATTTCCAGGTCTTATTGCCGGCCACAAAACGTAGCGCAATGGCTTTGTCCAGTTGGC
Source organism: Serratia sp. NA_112.1 (assembly GCF_052691715.1). NCBI lineage: Bacteria > Pseudomonadati > Pseudomonadota > Gammaproteobacteria > Enterobacterales > Yersiniaceae > Serratia > Serratia sp. NA_112.1. The sequence continues at coordinate 220,759 of NZ_JBQZFO010000005.1, read as the reverse complement.
CCGGTGGTGCCAGCACGCAGTGGCCTGCGGTGAGCGCCAGATGCGGAGAGATTAACGTAGCGGTGCACAAATTACCGCTGGCGGTTTCCACCTGTCCAATTGCCTGCCACGGCCAACCGTCGGTTTCCGTCACTTTTATGCGTTCATCCTTGCCAAAAAATAAGCGGGTTTGCTCAGCAGTCGACGCATCGGAAGGGCTGTCGGCCCGTGCTGAGAGGGAGAGTGCGAGCGGGAATGAGCACAGCAACAGCAAAACGGTTATGCGCATAGGTTTCTTGCCTGGAAAATACGGATCATCCATAAACACACGGAATGGTAACTATAGACTGATTTAGTCGCCGTGTGGATGGACAGTGATTGATTTTTCAATAATTTTCAATCCAGAGGGCTGTGCGGCTACAGATAAAAAAAGGCGGCAATCAGTCCGCAGAGGATAAGCGTGGTCAAAATTATTTCAAATAAGTAGCGGCGCAGCATGATGAGAACCCCCGATGAAAAAACACCCGGCGAACCGGGTGTTGGATAACTCAAGCCTGAACGGGTGAGGGGAGCCTCACGTTAGTTGCTGTTATGCCGCTTTTTTGTGGTGTTTTTTAGTTGCCTGGGCTTTCTGAGCAGGTGCTTTTTTGTGGTGTTTTTTGGCTGTCTGAGCTTTTTGAACCGGCGCTTTCTTCACGTGATGTTTTTTCACGTGAGTGGTCTTGGCTGGTGCAGCCGTGGTGGCGGTCGCCGTCGCCGCTGGTGCGGTAGTGGCAGCGTCAGCAGCGAAGGCAACAGAAGACAGACCCATTGCAGCGGCAACAACCAGAGCTAATACTTTTTTCATTGTTGATTCCTCAAATTACTCATCATGTATCAAGCCCACTGCGGGGCCGGTGATAAGATAGTAGGCAAACTGCGGAATGCTTTCCGTAAGTGATTGGTTTCGGCGTGTAACCTAATGTACATCTCGAAAACGGGTGGCTTGACTAACCGGGTACATCGTTCTTTTTGATCCATTTTAGTTACAACATACTTTAAGTGGATAGCCAACCCGCACTCTGCGGCCTGGGTGTCTTGGATAGGGGCCGTACACTATGGAATACTCATGGCAAAGCAGGGGAAAAAGGCACGGGGTTAGCCGTGCCAGGGGATCTTACAGGTAACGGCTTTCCAGATGCTTACGGAAATAGTCTGGGTTCAGGCTCTCACCTGTCGCATTGGCGATCAGGGTATTGGTAGGGAAACGGCTACCGTGCCGCCAGATATTCTGTTTCAGCCAATGGAACAACGGGGTCAGGTTGCCTTCGGCAATGTCACGGTCCAGTGTTGGCAGAGCTTTGCGTACGCTGTGGAACAGTTGTGCAGCATACATGGCACCCAGGGTGTAAGTCGGGAAGTAACCGAAGGCACCGTCGGTCCAGTGAATATCCTGCATACAGCCGTTACGGTAGTTGCCGATAGTATCGAGGCTCAGGTAGCCGTGCATTTTCTCGCCCCATAGCGCCGGGATATCTTCTACCTCGATCTCGCCTTCGACCAGAGCCTTCTCGATTTCATAGCGTAGTATCACGTGCGCTGGGTAGCTCACTTCGTCAGCGTCTACACGGATCAGACCTGGCTTCACGCGTTGATTTAGTCGGATGAAGTTACTTTCTTCCAGCGCCGGTTGCTCGCCGAATTTTTTGACCACCAGTGGACGCAAGATCTTCAGGAAATCGCTGCCGCGTGCCAGTTGCATTTCAAACAGCAGGCTTTGTGACTCATGGATAGCGGTAGAACGTGCCTGGGCTACCGGCTGACCCAACCATTCGCGTGGCAGATTTTGTTCGTAACGAGCATGGCCGGTCTCATGCACGATACCGAGCAACGCGGTCAGGAATTCTTTATCGTTGTAGCGGGTGGTAATACGAACATCTTCCGGTACGCCGCCGCAGAATGGGTGGGCGCTGACGTCCACGCGACCGCTGTCGAAGTTAAAACCGAGCAGTTTCATCACGCTCAGGCTAAGTTGACGTTGAGTTTCCACATTGAACGGCCCCTGCGGAACCAGACAAGGCTCCTGAGCCTGTTTAGCCACTACCTTTTGCAGCAGGTCGGGTAGCCAGGTTTTCAAATCGCCAAAGATGCGGTCAATATCGCGGCTGCGCATCCCCGGTTCGTAAAGGTTCAACAGGGCATCATAGCGACTGCTACCTACCGCTTCGGCACGGATCTGCGCTTCCTGACGGCTCAGCTTGACCACTTCACGCAGATTTTCCGCGAAGCCTTCCCAGTCGTTGGCAGGGCGTTGGGAGCGCCAGGCGTGCTCGCAGCGTGCGCCAGCCAGGGATTTAGCTTCGACCAATGATTCTGGTACCAGCACGGCGTTGTCGTAATGTCGACGCATTTCCAGCAAATTAGCCTGGTCCATGTCGTCCAGCGTTTCTTGCTGCGCGCGTTCAAACAGACGACCGGTTTTATCCGAGGTTAAAATCTGATGTTGCAATACGCTTAGCTCAGCCAGTGCCTCTGAGCGTGCTTTGCTGCCGCCCGGTGGCATCATGGTCTGCATGTCCCAGCCGGCAATGGCGGAGAGGTGACCGAAGCGTGACAGGCGGGTGAAAATGGTACGCAGTTCGTCGTAGGAAGAAGGGGAATGTGCAGATGTCATCGTTTAGCTCCATTTTTTGTAAACCGGATAACTCTTTCGCGTGTTTATGCTGCCACCTAAACGGGGTTACACCGGGTCTGCTTTTAAATTGAAAGTGGGCTTTAGCGGCCAACAGAAGCGGAAGCTGGCACCGCCCAGAGGACTGGCGTCAACGTAGACCTGGCCCTGATAGGCCACGGAAATGGAATGAACAATCGCCAGACCCAGCCCGCAGCCGCCAGTAGCGCGATCGCGGCTGGGATCGAGACGTACAAAGGGCTCGAATACCCGCTCACGTTCTTCCGGTGGAATGCCTGGCCCATCGTCCTCTACCTGCAGGCAGGCGTTGTCACCGTCAAACCACAGGCCGATGCGCAAGCGTTGCTCACTATAACGCAGCGCATTATTCACCAGATTATCCAGCACCCGTTCCATTAGCCGTAAATCGACGCCGCCAAAATCACCGACGTGCGGGATGTTCAATTCGATTTCACGTTCCGGGTGGATCAGGCGCAGGTCGTCAGCCTTGTCTTCCAACCATTTGGGTAAATCCAGCGGTTCTATATTGAGTGTTACCTGCGGACGGTCCAATCGTGCATAGGTCAGCAGTTCGTCAATCAGTGACTCCAACTGACCGATATCGCGATTCAGCGCCTGCTGTTCACTGTCGGAAAGGTTATCGCTCATCGCCAGACGGTAACGTAGCCGTACCAGCGGGGTGCGCAGTTCATGGGCGATACCGTCTATCAACTGTTTCTTGCTGGCGATCAGCGTATTGACGTTATCCGCCATCTGGTTAAAGGCCACGCCAAGCCGGTTTAGGCTGGAGGTAGGGTCGAAATGGGTTCGCTCATCCAGATGCCCGGCCCCCAGACGTTGAGCCGCGTTTTCCAACTTCAGCATGTCCTGCCAGTGCGGACGCATCCACAGAAATACCGGCAGTGCCAGAGACATGCCGATAAACACCAGCAGCGCCAAATCCAACAGCCGCATTTGGTGCAGGTAGAACAGATAAGGGATCGGGCCGACTACCAGCACGTAGTGGCTACGTGGGATGCGCTGCATAAAGGTGTATTGGTCGTCAAGCGCGATGATTTCCCCAAGACGCAGCCGTTTTTTTAAATCTTCACTCAAATCCTGTTTACCGAGCGGCTCGATATGCAGTTTAAACGACAGATTTAAGTCCAGCGTGGCGATGGTCTTGTTCCAGTCTTTCAGCGGAATTTCCCGCAGTTCGCTGCGCATCAGGTACAGCGAGCTTTTCATCAGGTCGTCCATCGACTGGCGGCCTGCGCGTTCGGCGGTGACTTTGTACACCAGACCCACCAGCATCGCCATCACCAGGAAACACACGAAAAGCAGCAGAAAGAACTGCACAAAGAGCTTTCTCATTGCTGCACGAACTCCCAGGCATTTGGAGCGAACAGGTAGCCTTTATTACGGACGGTTTTGACGCGGAAGGGTTCCAGGGCATTGTCGTACAGCTTGCGGCGCAGGCGGGAAATAGCCACGTCGATACTGCGATCCAGGCCGTCGTAACTCACGCCACGCAGGTTTTGCAGCAGGGCTTCTCGATCCATTATTTGCCCGGCGTGGGTGGCCAGTTCCCACAGCAGATCAAAGTCTGAGGTGGAAAGGGTGATGACCTCTTCACCCAGTGTCACCTGCCGGTTGACCGGGTCGATGCATAACAAGCCAAAGTGCAGGGCGTTGTGTTGCGTGAGCGGTTGCGTTGACTCTTCCTTTGGCTGGCCGCCATGCTGACGCAGGTGTAAACGCAGTCGCGCGAGTAACACTGCCGGTGGCGTGGTCTTCAGGATGTAATCGTTAGCGCCCATTTCCAGCGAAAGAATATGGTTCATATCGCTGTCGAGTGAGGTGAGCAGCACGATCGGGCCGGGGAAGGTTGGACGCAAATCACGGCACAGCGTCATACCGTCCTTACCGGGCAACATAATATCCAGCATTACCAGATCCGGCTGCTCCAGCTCGATGCGCGCCTGTGCACTGTCGCCGCGTGGCTCAATCAACACTTCAATGTCGTGCTTGCCCAGATAGGCGGCAATCAGTTTGCCGACTTCGGGATCGTCTTCTACAAAAACAATTTTATGCATATTCAGCGGTTTTATCAGAATAACGAAGTTCAGCATAACGCGGGGTTCCGCGATACGCCATGCAGATCCTGGTGTTAGCGCAGTGGACGTCCGCCGTCGACACCATGGGTGCGGCCGGTGACATAGCGGCTGTCCAGCAGATAGTTCACCAGATTAACCACTTCGCTCTCGCCTGGGGCGATTTTCATCAGTGATTTTGCCAATGCCTGTTGCCGATAATGCTCGTCGTCACCCGGATTGAAAATAATCAGCGCCGGTGCGATGGCATTGACTTTCACTTCGGGTGCCAGCTTGCGGGCAAACGAACGGGTCATATTGTCCAGCGCAGCCTTGCTGGCAGCATAGGCAATGTGTTTGTCGCTGCCTTTCTCCACCACATAGTCGGTCAGATGGATGATATCCGCGCCGGCTTGCCCCTGGCCCAACAGACAAGATTCCAGCAGTTGATTGAGCAGATAAGGCGTATAAACGTGAATTTGCAGCATGGCCGCCATCACTTGCTCCGGCGGCACTTCCGGTGATTCGGCCTGCCAGGCGCTGGCGTTGTGGATCACCGCGCGCAGTTTGGGGGCAGCCAGGCGAACCTGCTCGGCGAAATGATAGATACCGTCGTGCGTTGAGAAATCGCACTGAATGCAGGTTGCTCCCAGTCTTTTCAGTTCGCTCAGCGCCGGGTAGTCGCTGCGATAGGCAATGATCACGGGAATATCGCGTTGCAAGAATGACCTGGCCAAGGCTAGTCCAATCCGGCGTGCGCCGCCCGTAATCAGCACCGGTGCAGAGTTGTGAAGTTCCATCGATTAAAGCTCCTGGACAGACTGGCAAACAATAGGGGAATTATGCCATTATACGGCGGAAATTCGTTAAAGCTTCGCATCGATTATCCATTTCAGGATGTAATACACGGCAATGAGAGGAAGGGATGAACAGCAGTCACCTTGCACCCGTCGCCCGCAGTGAGAAAATCTGTTTTGATTACATGGATTTTCTGTCCGCATCGTGCAAGAAGCACTGGCGCTTTGTTGATGCAATTTATGGCGTGATGCCATTTTTTGGCATGGTATTGAAATCACAGGCTTCCGCTTCGCAAACACGGAAAGAGCAGTTGAAAGCGTTGGCGCTGCAGGTGGTTTCCACCCAGGTTAGCGATGAAACCAACATCGTGCGCCTGATCGATCTGGCCCAGCAGCAGGGGCTGGCAGTATTCGACATTAAGCTGCCTTACGCTTTGGACACGCAGCAGTTGGCGACCATTCAACAAGAGTGCGTTGAGGGAGTGATTATCTCTCAGGTTGGGGAACGCATGACCATCAGTCTGCGCACATCTCAACGTAACTGACCGGGTGATCCCACCCGGCCATTCTTCACTTACTGCAGCATAAACCAGCCGGCCGGGATCGTGGCCATCAACAGCAGAAAGATACTGCTTTTTTCCAGCCGATTCAGCAATTTGACGTCATTATGTCCGCTTCGGGCATAGATAAACACCAGCAGCCCCGGTGCATACAGCAACACCGACATCAGCAGATGCATTAACCCAGAAGCGTAGAGCAGCCAAATACCGTACAGGCAGGCACCTGTGGCGGCGAACATCAGCCGTTTGTCCTGACGACGGATCGCCACCTTAAACAGGAAGGCACCGACCAGGAAATAAGGCACCAGGATCATTTCCGAGGCGATGGTCAGCAGAGAATTATAATTGCTGCCGGTCAGCCAGATCAGCACCAGGGCGAACTGCACGGCAATATTGGTCAGCCAAAGTGAAGCCGAAGGAGCGTGATTCTTGTTCTGCTTGCAGAAAATTTTTGGGAAGGCGCCGTGTTGTGCCGCCAGCAGCGGGACTTCGGCGGCCATAATCGTCCAGCTCAGATAGGCCCCGCAGACCGAAACAATCAGCCCGGCAGCGATAATCACGTCACCCCAGGGGCCAATCAGGTCGACCATCAGCACCGCCATTGAAGGATTGCGCATTTCGGCCAGTTCGCTGCGCGGCACCACCCCCAGGGACAACAAAGTCACCAGCAGGTAAACCGCCAGTGCGGAGATCACCGCCAGCATGGTGGCACGGCCGACATCCTTTTTATGACGCGCCCGTGCTGAAACTACCACTGCGCCTTCCACACCGATAAATACCCACAGGGTAATCAGCATGGTGTTTTTTACCTGTTCCCACACCGGCTTACCGAGAGCGACGCCGTGGAAATCCAGCGTAAAGACGTCCATGTTGAACGCCATTGCCGCCAACACGGCAAACATCCCCAGCGGTAACAGCTTGGCCAGGGTCGCCACCAGATTGATGCTGGCTGCGGTTTGCACGCCACGTAACACCAGCGCGTGGACGATCCACAGCAATACGGACTCCGCCAGCAGCGCCTGCCAGGTATTGCCATCACCCAGAATGACGTTACCGCCGCGGTCGGTGAATAAACTCAGTGCGGCGAACACGATCACCAGATAAGAGACATTGGCGATCACTGCGCACAGCCAGTAACCCCAGGCGGAACAGAATCCCACCAGTTCACCAAAGCCTTCTTTCGCATAGGTAAAGATGCCGCCGTCCAGATCGGGACGCAGGCGGGTAAGCAACAGCATGGCAAAAGCCAGAAACAGGATGCCGACGCCGGTGATCGCCCAACCCAATAGCAGGGCCGCCGGGCTGGCAACCTGCGCCATGTTTTGTGGCAGGCTGAAAACCCCGGCGCCCAGCATTGAGCTCAGCACCAATGCGGTTAACGCGGTAAGACCTAGTTTTTTTTCCAATGACGGATCCTGAACGCAGAATAAACAACTGGAAGGGAACTGCTTGGCAGTAATAACCTAATGACAATTACTGAACGAATAGACAATAGCCCTAAAAATTGGCGCAAATTCTACGGCTGGATGCGTGTGGATGCAATGATTAACTATGCGTGATTTACAAAAAACTATTCAACTGGCAGGGCGGTGGACGACAAAAAAACGGGCAGCTCAATGGCTGCCCGATGGTAAACCGCAAATTGAAACTTATTTGAACAGGTCAGCGCTGACGGTTAGGTTGCCGCCGCTCTTGTTCTGCCACTGGCGGGTCACGTGATAATATTTGGCGCCTTTCTCGGCCGCACGTTTGGCAACTTCGCTAGAGACATCAGTCATGCTGTTGAAGTGGCCAGTGAAGGTCACGGAATCAAACGGCACCATCTGCGCGGCTGTCACATTGTTCACTTCCTGAATCTGAGTACCGTTCGGTAAAGTGACAGTATAACGTTTTCCGGTAGAAGACTGGGTTTCGAAGAAACGGCCTACGTCACGACTTGGTGAGCCAGAAGAGGCAACACCCGGAATTTCAACCTTGGCAGCAGCAGCGCCACCGGCAGCCAGTGCGGCCTTACCGGCTTCAGAGTCGGCTGGAATGGCATCCGGGCTCTGAACGGTACGTTTAGGGGCATCGGCTTTATAGATATAGGCGGTAATGAACTGGTTACCCCCCTGGTTGGCATCAACCTGACGCACGATAAAGTAGGAGGCTGCACCTTTCTTTTTCGCTTCTTTAGTGATGGCATCGTTGATGTCCGGCTGGCTGCGGTAGAAACCGCTGATGCTCACCGTGTCGTACGGCTCCAGCAGGAAGGCCTGTTCCTTCGGCAGCTCGGTCACCCCGTTAATCACGCGGTATTTCGGTTCTTTGCTCACTTCCGGCGCATCTTTATGATAAAGATCTGCGGTGACGCGCCAGTTGCCGCCATTGTTACTGTTGTTGCTGTCCTGGATATAGAAGGAGTCTGCACCCAGTTTGTCTGCACGGCGGGATACGGCATCAACGGCTTCATTGATGGCATTAAAGCGGCCGGTAATCGTGATGCGATCAAACGGCTTCAGCGCCGCTGCTTTTTCAGGAGTTAACTCTTGTGCCGCCTGAGCAGACAGCGCAGTGAGTGATAACAAGGCTGATGCGATGATCGTGTTCTTCAGCTTCATAAAAAATCCTTTCGCCTAGCGCATTAACGTTTATAACGTGCTGAACTGTTTAGGTGTAATTCAGCCGCCGATTATTACATGTAATCTCGGCAGGTGTCTCAGCATTTTATGTCATCGCATGAGACAAATCCCATGAAGGATTGTTTACGTCATTTGCCGTGTCATCGCCATAAGTTTCAATAATAAAGCCTTTGATGGCATAAGTGTTAATTATTCACAATTTTATAACTTCCATTCATTTTTACCGCGCAGGGCCAGATTTCTCCAGGTAAGCGCCCGTCACAATTCTGCAGCAAAAACGGTGTTGTATACGGCTTTTTGACTTTAAATTGCGATTTGTCATGTCGTTGTTTGAATTTTTATGTAAAAACAGACCTGAATGCGTAAGCAATTATGGATCATCGACCATATTTTCAGTAGGTTATAGATGGTGCCTTAATTCGTTGCCGACAAGGTTAATAAAAACCTGTCGGCCGGGGCCATCGCTATGGGTAGGAAGATAATAAACATCATCATAGACAGGTGAGAAGGGAACATTATGCGTATTGGTGTACCAAGAGAACGGTTGGCCAATGAAGCCCGGGTCGCAGCAACGCCGAAAACGGTGGAACAACTGCTGAAGTTGGGCTTTACCGTCGCGATTGAAAGCGGGGCGGGTAAACTGGCAAGTTTTGACGATAGCGCTTATGAAGCCGCTGGGGCAACAATCAACGACACCGCTGATGTCTGGCAGTCGGATCTGATTTTAAAAGTAAACGCACCGCTTGAGGACGAGATTGCGTTAATGCGCGAGGGCAGCACCCTGGTCAGCTTTATCTGGCCGGCGCAAAACCCGGAGCTGATCGCGCAGCTGGCCGCTCGCAACGTCACTGCGATGGCGATGGATTCTGTACCGCGTATCTCTCGCGCACAATCCATGGACGCACTGAGCTCAATGGCCAACATCGCCGGTTACCGTGCAATTGTTGAGGCCGCGCATGAGTTTGGCCGCTTCTTCACCGGGCAAATCACCGCTGCCGGCAAGGTTCCCCCCGCCAAGGTTATGATTATTGGTGCCGGCGTAGCGGGCCTGGCGGCCATCGGTGCTGCAGGCAGCCTGGGGGCGATTGTTCGCGCCTTCGACACCCGTCCGGAAGTCAAAGAGCAAGTACAGAGTATGGGCGCGGAATTCCTCGAGCTGGATTTTGAGGAAGAAGCGGGCAGCGGCGATGGCTATGCCAAAGTGATGTCCGAAGCCTTTATCAAGGCCGAGATGGCGCTGTTCGCCGCCCAGGCGGCCGAGGTCGACATTATTGTCACCACCGCGTTGATCCCGGGCAAACCCGCACCGAAGCTTATCACCAAAGAGATGGTAGCCTCGATGAAACCGGGTAGCGTGATCGTCGACCTGGCGGCGCAAAACGGCGGCAACTGTGAACTGACCGTGGCCGACCGCGTGACCGTTACCGACAACGGCGTGAAAATCATTGGCTATACCGATTTGCCAAGCCGCCTGCCGACGCAATCCTCACAGCTTTACGGTACCAACCTGGTTAACCTGCTGAAACTGCTGTCGAAAGAGAAAAACGGCGAAATTGACGTTGATTTTGAAGATACCGTCATCCGCGGCGTTACCGTGGTACGCAGTGGTGAAGTCACTTGGCCGGCACCGCCAATCCAGGTTTCTGCCCAGCCTAAACTGACGCAGGCCGCAGCACCGGTTGTCAAACCGGCAGCAAAACCGGTTTCACCCTGGCTGAAATATGGCCTGATGGCGCTGGCCATTATCCTGTTTGGTTGGTTGGCCAACGCCGCACCCAAAGAGTTTCTGTCTCACTTTACCGTGTTTGCGCTGGCCTGCGTGGTGGGTTACTACGTGGTATGGAACGTCAGCCATGCATTGCACACCCCGTTGATGTCGGTCACCAATGCGATCTCAGGGATTATCGTGGTCGGTGCGTTATTGCAGATTGGCCATGGCGGCTGGGTGAGTTTCCTCTCCTTTATCGCCGTGCTGATCGCCAGCATCAACATTTTTGGTGGATTCACCGTCACTCAGCGCATGCTGAAGATGTTCCGCAAGAACTAAGGGGTAGCATATGTCTGGAGGATTAGTTACAGCTGCATACATTGTTGCCGCTATCCTGTTTATCTGTAGTCTGGCTGGCCTGTCGCGTCACGAAACGTCAAAGCGGGGCAATCTGTTTGGCGTTGCCGGGATGGCCATTGCGCTGATCGCAACCATCCTCGGACCGGATTCCGGCAACGTGGGCTGGATCATCATCGCGATGATTATCGGGGGCTCCATCGGGGTTTACCTGGCGAAAAAGGTCGAAATGACCGAAATGCCAGAGCTGGTGGCGGTGCTGCACAGCTTTGTTGGCCTGGCAGCGGTGCTGGTGGGGTTAAACAGTTACCTGGATCACGGTGCGCCAATGGAGCCGGTGATGGAGAATATCCATCTGACCGAAGTGTTCCTCGGCATCTTTATCGGTGCGGTCACCTTTACCGGTTCGATTGTCGCGTTCGGCAAGCTGCGTGGCATCATCTCTTCCAAACCGCTGGCACTGCCAAATCGTCACAAAATGAACTTGGCGGCACTGGTAGTCTCCTTCCTGCTGCTGGTGGTGTTTGTTCGCGCCGACAGCGTGGGTTGGCAGACAGTGGCGCTGGTGCTGATGACCGTTATCGCGCTGGCGTTTGGTTGGCATCTGGTGGCCTCCATCGGCGGTGCCGATATGCCGGTAGTGGTGTCGATGCTCAACTCCTATTCGGGTTGGGCGGCAGCGGCAGCAGGCTTTATGTTGAGCAACGATCTGCTGATCGTGACCGGTGCGTTGGTGGGTTCTTCGGGGGCCATCCTGTCTTACATTATGTGTAAGGCGATGAACCGTTCGTTTATCAGTGTGATCGCCGGTGGCTTCGGTACCGATGGATCTTCGACCGGTAATGCGGAAGAAATGGGCGAATATCGCGAAACCACCGCGGAAGAAGTTGCTGAGCAGTTGAAGAACTCCACTTCGGTGATCATCGCCCCAGGCTACGGCATGGCGGTAGCGCAGGCGCAGTATCCGGTGGCAGAAATCACCGAGAAACTGCGCGCTCGTGGCATCAAGGTGCGTTTCGGCATTCATCCGGTTGCCGGGCGTCTACCGGGCCACATGAACGTGTTGCTGGCCGAAGCCAAGGTGCCATATGACGTGGTGCTGGAGATGGACGAAATCAATGACGATTTCGCGGATACCGACACCGTTCTGGTGATCGGTGCCAACGATACGGTGAACCCGGCTGCACTGGAAGATCCGCGCAGCCCAATCGCCGGAATGCCAGTGCTGGAAGTGTGGAAAGCGCAGAACGTCGTTGCCTTTAAGCGTTCAATGAATACCGGCTATGCTGGCGTGCAGAACCCGCTGTTCTTTAAAGAGAACACCCAGATGCTGTTTGGCGATGCCAAAGAGAGTGTGGAAGCGATACTGCGTGCGTTGCAGGCGTAATGCTAAGAAATAAAAACGGGCCTTTTTGGCCCGTTAGGTTGCTGACAAAGCAGGAAAAAACGTGGTTTTTCCTGCTTTGTGGTGAGCAGCCGAAAATCAATAAATTGATTTTCCTGATTTTTATTTATCGGCATCTACTCGTTCTGGACAGGAATGAGTTTTGTCATCAGTCTGACGGGCCTTTTTGGCCCGTTTTTTTATGCGTCAATCATCAATCCTCGTCGTCATGCTCATCGTCTTCGTCGGCTTCGATCGGGCAATTGAAGTTTTCGGGCTTAATCACCAGTAGGTCACATTTCAGATGGTCGATCACATGTTCTGCCGTGTTGCCGATAAACGCTGCCGAAATGCCGGTACGACCGAGCGTGCCCAATACCACCACACCCGCTTGCAAGTGCTCGGCCAAATCGGGGATTACTTCTTCGGGCAGGCCTTTTTCAACGTGGGTAAATTCTTCTTTAATGCAGAACTTTTGCCTTAACGCCTTCATGGCGATCAGGTGCTGCCCGCGAATGGCGTCGTTGTAGACGCTGGGGTCAAAGTCCGGTAGTTCGATAGCAATATTGATGGGGGTAACGGGGTAGGCACCAACCAGGTGAACTTCAGTTTGGTTGACGTTTTGCGCTAGTTCAACGGTTTCCTGCACCAGCTTGATGTTCAATGGGTCATGGTAAGGTTCTTCGCTGGCAAGATTGACCGCCACCACCGCTTTGCTGCCTTCCTGCCAGGGTTGGTCTTTGACCATCCACACCGGGCAAGGGCATTTTCGTAACAGATGCCAATCGGTTGGGGTGAAAATAACGGATTCGAGGCGGTCGTGTTGATGGGCCATTTTTAGCAGCAGGTCGTGCTTGCCGGCGATCACTTCCAGAATAATCGCTTCATAAGGGCGGTTATGCCAAACCACTTTGATTTCAATAGGAACGCCTTCGTCGAGGTAAAAACGGCATTGCTCGTTGATCCATGCGGCACGTTGGCTGATAACGCCTTGTCGCATCGCCGTCCTTTCATCCGGGGAGAGCAAGGTCGTCATCTCGTAAGAGAAGTCGTAAATAGGGAGGAAGGCCTTAATGCGCCCGCCATTTCGTTTAATCAGGTACACCGCCCGGCGCAGCGCCGGCTGGTCATCCTGGTTGGGGTCAATAGCCACCAGAAGATTCTGATACTTCGCCATAGGGCCTCCTTACAGCTGAAAATCAAACAGTCTGTCAATTTACAGAGTAACCCAACATTGAAAAACAGAACAGCAGCAGAGATGTGCCGGGTCAATAATTCTGTTGAATTACTAACCCAGCTTGGGATCAGGCGTTTACGGTCACGTTAATGCGTGGCGTACCGGCCAGCACCGACAGGGCGTCGACGTTTTCGATAGTGATGTATTTGCCTTTAACGCTGAGGATTTCGCTTTTCTGGAAGCGGCCCAGCAGACGGCTGATGGTTTCTACCGTCAGGCCAAGGTAGTTGCCGATGTCGCCACGAGTCATGGTCAGGCGGAACTCACGTGGTGAGAAACCGCGTTCTGCAAAACGGCGCGACAGGTTATAGACGAAGGCGGCCAGGCGCTCTTCGGCATTTTTCTTCGACAACAGCAGGATCATGTCCTGATCGCCTTTAATCTCGCCGCTCATCAGACGCATGATTTGCTGGCGCAGGTTAGGCATTTTACCGGACAGGTCATCCAGAGTTTCGAACGGGATCTCGCACACCATGGAGGTTTCCAGCGCCTGGGCGAAACTTGGATGCTTCAGGCCGCCAATGGCATCAAAACCGACCAGATCGCCCGCCAAGTGAAAACCGGTGATCTGCTCATCGCCTTGCTCGGTGATGGTATAACTTTTGATGGTCCCGGAGCGGATAGCGTACAGCGATTTCAGTTCATCGCCAGCCTTGAACAGGGTCTGGCCCTTCTGGATAGGTTTTTTCCTTTCGATAATGTTGTCGAGCTGGTCCAACTCATGAGCATTAAGGGTAAAAGGAATACACAGTTGGCTGATACTGCAATCCTGACAATGGATCGCACAACCACCAGACTGGATACGACGAATCACGCGTTTTTCCGGGATCATAGATTACGCTCATTCAATAATTGATATGCGTCAATTTTAACATCTTTTGCGGCAGGTGATAAGGGTAGCATTAATAACAACGGGGGAATTCTGTGCGAATTACACGCAACCATACCGCAGTATATTCTGTGGTTTCCTGAAATGTTTTATTTCTTTGGTAGTTATATCAATGTGTAACGCTTACCGCAGTTGGGGTGTTTTGCGATGTCCCGGCTGCGGTGCGATTTGCGATTAAAGCTATTCGTTCTGCAAATAGCCTTCATGCTTTAACAGCCACTGTTTGCGCTGAACCCCGCCGGCATAGCCGGTCAAGGCGCCTTGCGAGCCAATCACCCGGTGACAGGGCACCACGATGCTGATGGGGTTGGAGCCGTTGGCCATACCGACCGCGCGTGAGGCCGTCGGGCGACCTATGCGTTTTGCGAGTTCGCCATAGGTAATGATCTCCCCACAAGGGATCTGGCGTAGTTGCTGCCACACGCTACGTTGGAATTCGGTACCGGCAGTCATCACCGGCAATTGGTCAATAACATCCAGTTCACCTGAAAAATAGCGCTGCATGGCATCGGTCAGACCGCCAGGGTTGGATGTGTCTACCAGTTGGAAGCGATCGGCACGGTAGTGGGTATTCAGCAGTTTCATCAGGCGTACTTCATGCTCAGTCCAGTCGATAGCGCGTAACCGGTCCTGTTCATCGGCAATCAGTACCAGTTCACCTACTGGTGTCGCCATACGGTCAATAAAAAAAGTTTGCATATGATTACTCCTTTCGTTTGATGAGGGGATTATTACACGAAATGCGGGGGAGCGATGGCGGATTCCGGACATGAAGATGGGGCGATAAGAAAGTTCGCCCCATCTCAAGGTATGTTTCGTTCAGCTCGGGATGAACACCATTAATGAATCTGCGGATTGATAAAATAACACTGTATTTCTTCTTGGCTATATTAACACTTATTATCTGCTTTCAAGAATGTGATTTCGTGGTTAATTATAACTTACGGTCACTCTCTTAAGTGATGAGTTATTATTAACGAGTTCGGTAGTTGCGGAGGAAACTAATTCTGATGACATCATCTCTAAAGGCCTTGTGATAAAGCCAAAGGTTTCATCACTGATTTCACGGTAACAGGATGAGATGAGTTTTCCATTATTGTGGCTTATTTCACAGGTGGGGGCGGCTATCTTCCCGGTGAAATGGATCGTCCCGCCCTGTACTGCCTGCAGGGGGGCGGGGAGGAAAGCCAAAAGAGCCAATGCCATGAGAGAGTAGAACATTATTAATTCCCTTTTTAAATGAAGTGATAAAATAAGTATTTCCAATTAAACAAACTTTAAACACCTGTGTGGCGGATATCTATACTCGAAAGTTTTCCGAATGTCCGTGTTAAATGGTTTATATACTATTCTTAATTTTTATTGCCGAAAGACTTGATAATAGAGAGGGAGAGGGAAAAAACTATGATTTAGATCATGGTGACGGTGGCTTAATGATTAGCCGGCGAATGTAGCGGATATACTGTGAACTACGTCACGTTAAAAAAATGGTTATGGCCGCAGTTGAGTCTGAAATGGCGGCCAGGTCTGGTGCTTTATCCTGAGTTACAGCATGCCACTGCTGCCACAGATGCGGATTTTCTCGGCTACCACTTCTTTCATCGCCAGTTTTCCGGGCACGATATACTTGCGCGGGTCGTTAGCGTCCGGGTGCTGAGAGAAATAGCTTTTTACCGCATCGGCAAAGGCGATTTTTAGCTCGGTAGCCACGTTGACCTTGCAAACGCCCAGTGAAATGGCGCGTTTGACCATGGCTTCAGGAATACCGGAAGCGCCGTGCAGTACCAGCGGAATATCGACCTGTTCGCGGATTAGCGCCAGACGTTCAAAATCCAGTTTGGGTTCGCCGTGGTACAGTCCGTGGGCGGAACCAATCGCCACTGCCAGTGAATCGATACCGGTCGCGTTAACAAATTCTCGTGCGGCGGCCGGATCGGTAAAGAAGCTGTCGGTAGAATCGACAATCAGGTCATCCTCCTGGCCGCCGAGCCGGCCCAGTTCCGCCTCCACGCTGGCACCGTAGCGGTGGCACAGCGCCACGGCCTCGGCAACCTTGGCAATATTTTGCGCGAATGGCAGGTGTGAACCGTCGATCATCACCGAGCGGATACCGCTTTTGACTTTATATTCGATGTCATCCATTTCTTCGTGATGGTCCAGGTGCAGCGCCAATGGTAGATCGTAACGATGGGCGGCGGCCTGGCAGATGCCGATCAAATAGTCGGTGCCGGCATAGCTAAAGGTGCCGGGCGTACCCGCCATAATCACCGGTGAGCCCAGTTCGGCGGCGGTTTCTGCCACCACCTGTACGGTTTCCAGATTATGGACGTTGAACGCCGGCACGGCATAACCCTGGCGCTGCGCTTTTAACAGCATTTCGCGGTTGGATATCAGGTACATAGAGACTCCTCACGCCACAGAAGACGGGTAACGGTAAATGGTAACGCCTTTCACCACCCGGTTAACTTCACCGGTCGGGCACGGATTATCCGGCGTCAGGCCAAGTGCCAGCGAACTTTCAAATGCCAGCATCTGGGTGAATAACAGGTAAGGGAACAACAACCAGACGTCATCTTCGGCGTGGTGCAGGTTCAGCATTTGTTCGCACAGCGCCTGAGTACTGCCAGTCAGGCCGACCATCTGCATTGCCAGGCCGTCGCGTTGCAGCTCGTTCCACAGATCGCGATCGTACTGACGGGCATAACCGCCGCTGGAGAACATCAGCAGTACCAGCGTTTGGTTATCGACCATAAATTTTGGCCCATGACGCAGGCCGAGCGGCGAGTCGTAGCGGGTGACAATCTGCCCGGCCGTCAGCTCCAGCATCTTCAGCGAAGCCTCTTCCGCCAGACCGGTAAAACAGCTACCACCCAGTGTGATATAACGCCGGAAACCGTTGGCCGCCAACGCCTTCACCTGAGGTTGCAGACTGTCACGCAGCTCATGGCAGCGCGCTACCATTGCCGTCAGTGGCCGTTGGGCTTCGGCGAGAGAATAGGGGCCGAGCAACAACGCGGCGGACATCATCATGCAGCTAAAGCTGGAGGTCATGGCGAAGCTTTGATCGTTGGAACCCTGTGGCATCACAAGCGAACAGACGTTATCGCGTTGGTGGGCATATTGCGCCAACTGGCTGTCCGGGTTGCATACCAGCATCAGGTGATAGCTTTCCGGCAGCAATTGATCGGCCAGTTCCACCGTCGCCACGCTTTCCGGGCTGTTGCCGGAGCGAGCGAAAGACACCAGCAGCGTAGGGCGAGTGAGGTCGAGATATTGGTGCGGGTTGGCGACAATATCGGTGGTGCCGTAGGCCACTACGTCACGGCCGGTTTTCTCACGCAGCCAGGGGGCCAATGCACGGCCGGCGAAGGCAGAGCTGCCTGCGCCGCACAGCACAATCTGCAGGCGCGGATTAGCCAGCAATGGGGCCAGGAAAGGCTGCCACAGCGTTTGTTGCTCCTGCAATTGCCGGTGCAGGGCGGCCCATAAGTCCGGCTGCTGCCAGATCTCACGTGCGGTATGCAGTGCATGTCGTTGTTCCAGCCAGCCCGCATCGTAAGCAAAATAACCGTTCATGTTGAAACTCCTTAAAAACCGCGGTTAACGGTCGGCGATAATCACGTCGACCCCTAAATGGTTCAGCGCATGCAGGTAGCTTTCCGGGATGCGGCTGTCGGTGACCAAACGCTGGATTTGGCCGATTTCACGGATCATGCAAAAGCTGGTGCGCCCGAATTTGCTGGCGTCCGCTACGGCGATCACTTCACGCGCTACGTCGCACATGGCACGGTTGAGTTGTGCTTCACCGGGATCCGGCGTGGTGATGCCGCTTTGCAAATCAAAACCGTCGACGCCGAGAAACAGCTTGTCGAAGCGGAACTGACGCATGTGCTGCTCGGCGACCGGGCCATACAGTGACCAGGATTTACGTCGTACGCTGCCGCCAACCACCATCAGATCAACCTGTTCGTTATTGGCCAGTTCGAAAGCGATATTCAACGCATTGGTCATCACCACCAGATCCTTTTTACCGACCAGTTGCTGCGCCATTTGGCTGGTGGTCGAGCCGGAGTCGAGAATGATGGCATCACCGTCGTTGACCAGTCCCGCAGCCGCGCAGGCAATGGCGTATTTCACGTCGCGATTGAGACGTCCCTTGTCCTGTAACGGGCGATCGAAGGCGAACTGTTTATTGAGCATCGCGCCGCCATAGGCACGGACTGCACAGCCGTTTTTTTCCAGTTGGCGCAGGTCGCTGCGGATAGTGACGCTGGAAACCGAAAACTGGGCACTGAGTTGCTCGACGCGCACTGAGCCTTCGCGACAAAGCTGGTCGATAATTAATTCCCGTCTTTTTAGGGTATTGATCATTAACGCGTGACTCCTGATTTAGCTGTAGCCATACCCGGCCGCGGCGCAATGCGTCGCAGTTAATCTGGCAGGAGTGCTTTCAGTTGTTCGTGGCGAATTACAGCAAACGAAACAGTGAAATGCAATCGGTTATTTTATTAAAATATATATTTATCAAATGTTTATGTTGTTGTTTTCTTTCGGTTGGCTCCCAACCGAAAGCGACCAGGGAATAAAGTGAAAAGCCGTAATCCGTTATTTATCAGGCGACAACTTGCCGCCTGGGTTAATTTGTCAAAAGCAGGATGAAAGCTGCGCCACTGATTTTTTCCTGGTGATCTTTGCACTATTTTTTATTGCCAATTTGGGCGTAATAACGCAGCTCCTCGTACACCGCTGCTGTCGCCATGCACCGGTGGGTAGATTGCTGCCGGTTCGGTTCCGGGTAACAACCAATGGCTCATGGCTGGGGGCAGCAGTGAATACAGTTCGCCAATGTTGGACAGCCCGCCACCCAGTACGAAAGCATCTACATCCAACAACAGTTGCAGGCTGGCCAGTGCGCTGGCCAGAATATCGACGTACATGGCCATCAGCCGCAGCGCCAGCGGGTCGCCCTGTCGATAACTGGCGATCAACGCCGGTACGTGGTCGGCGTGATGGCCGAAATGGCGGCTTAATGCCAGCAGACCGCTGCCGGAAACGTAGCGTTCAAAACAGCCAGTCAGCCCGCAATTGCAGGTGAATAACGGTAAGTCGTAGCGCTGCGCCAACTGGGCGGAGATCGGCGTGTGTCCCCATTCTCCGGCCAGCCCATTGCGGCCCTTATGCAGCTGCTTGTTCATCACCAGGCCCCCGCCGGCCCCGGTGCCGATAATGGCGCCGAACACCAACGCCAGATGCTCGGTTTGCGGTGTACTGGCCTCGGAAAGGGCAAAGCAGCGGCAGTCATTTTCAATTTCAACCGGTCGCGCCAACTCTTGTGCCAAATCGTCAGCCAGACAGTGGCCGGTGAGGCAGGGGACGTTAACCGCCAATTGCCGGCGGCTGCGTGGATCCGTCACGCCCGGTAAACCGATGCCGATACTGCCCCGGGTGTGCAATTGGTTGTCGGCACTGTCGACCAATTGATGGAGGCAGGACAAGAACTCGCGGTAATCGCCGGTGGGGGTGCTGATCCGCTGGCACAGTACCTGTTTGAACTGCCGGTCGTAGGCCGCCATCTCGATCTTGGTGCCACCGATATCGAAACCGTAGCGTATTTGTGATATTTCCACGTTTTCAGGCTCCACTCAGGGTGATCACCGCAGACTCGCGGCGTGCGCGTTCCGCCGCAAACACCATCAGGTGGCTTTCCAGCGTTTCTGCCGGGCCGGACAGCACCTGTGAAGGATCGTTGGTGCGAATGGCGTCGATAAAATGCTGCATCAGATAGTAATCGCCACCGCCGTGGCCGGACATGGCGTGCAGATCTTCTGCCTCATCGACGTCGTAGACCTTTTCACTGTCGTCGACGAATGAGGTAATGCGAATGTGGCGTCCGTCTCCCTCGAGACAGCCATGACTGCCGAAAATGCGAGTCTGACGATCTTCCAATCGGGTAAAGGCGGTCATGGTGAATGAAGCAGTGCGGCCACCGGCAAATTGCATGTTGACCACCTGATGATCGACCACGTTATTGTCGCAACGATAGACGCAGCGGCCATATTGACCGTAACGCAACGCTGCCTGTAGATGCGGCTGGCTGACTTCTGGGGTTAGCACCCGCAGGAAGCCCGGTGTCGCCTTGTGGTCGTCTCCCAGGTAGATGCGTTTGGCAGAGTAGGGGCAACTGGCTTCCACCGCGCAGTCCAGGCAGTTATCCGCTGCTCCGGCCGGTTGATTTTCCTGGCGAAAATGGCGTAGGCCACCGAATGAGCTGATCTGCTCGCACGGTAATTCCATGATGTAGCGGATCCAGTCGATGTCGTGACAGGACTTCTGCAGCAGCATAAAGGCGGCTTCGCCGTCGTTGCGCCAGTTGCCGCGGACGAAAGAGTGAGCCTGGTGCCAGTAGCCCACCGGTTCCAGATGCTGCAGGCTGACGATGTCGCCAATCACGTTATTGCGCAGCAGCTGTTTCAGCTTTTGTGTATAGCGCGTATAGCGCAGTACGTGGCCGACAGAGAAAATCAGCTTCTGGCGTACCACTTCCTCGACGATGATGCGGCATTCACTGGCGTCCGGCGACAGCGGTTTTTCCAGCAGCATGGCATAACCCTGTTTGGCGAAGGCCAGTGCCGGTTCGAGGTGCAAAGTATCCTGGGTGCAGATCAGCACGGCATCGGCCAATTTGCCGGTTTCGGCGGCCTGCCGCCAGTCGGTGAACACCTTATCTGCCGCGATGGCATGCTGTTCGACAAATTGCTGACGGTAGACATCGCGCGGCTCGGCTACCGCCACAACCTGCATTAAATCCGGGTGTGCCAACGCGTAGCGCGAATAAATTTCTCCACGTGCCCCGGCACCAATCACCAATACCCGAACCGGGCGACCGGCAAAACCATTTTGTTGAGCTGACGACATTGCAGATTCTCCGATCTAATTATTTGAGGTTTTGGCCGCTGATCTGGTCGAACAGGTGGGCACGGGACAGATCGAAAGCCAGGTGGATCTGTTCCCCCAGCCGTGGTTCCCAGTCGGGCTGCGACGCCATGCGCAAAACAAAGCGCAGTCCAGCCAGTTCGCAGTGCAGCAACTCTTCATTGCCCATGCGTTCGATGGTGACAATCTTCGCCGGGAAGCAGTTATTGCTGCCGGGCGCACACAGCCGCAGGGACTCCGGGCGAATGCCAAGGCACACGCGTGGGTGCGGGTAATTTTCCAACTGCTCTTGCAGCGTCGCCGGTAGTTCCAGTGGATGTTCGTCGCCAATGCGTAGCCCGATACCCTGCGTGTTGCGGGTAATCGCCATATCGTGCAGGTTCATCGACGGGCTGCCGATAAATTCGGCGACAAAGCGGTTGGCCGGTTGATGGTAGAGATTGATCGGTTTATCCACCTGCATAATGGCACCCCGGTTCATCACGCAGATGCGATCGCCCATGGTCATTGCCTCTACCTGATCGTGGGTGACGTAGACCATGGTGGCGGCAGCACCTTCCTGCTTGAGTTGGTTGTGCAGTTCAATCAGTTGAACGCGCATCGAGACCCGCAGCTTGGCATCAAGGTTGGACAGCGGTTCATCGAACAGAAACACCTTGGGCTTGCGCACAATGGCGCGGCCGACCGCTACGCGCTGGCACTGGCCACCGGATAACTGGCCTGGTTTGCGCTGCAGCAGATTGGTGATTTCCAGTTTTTCGGCTGCATCCCGCACCCGGCGGTCAATTTCGGCTTTGCTTTCCTTGCCGATCAGGCCAAACGCCATGTTTTTGTAGACCGTCATGTGCGGATACAGCGCGTAGTTCTGGAACACCATAGCGATGCCGCGATCTTTCGGCATAGTGTCGTTGACGCAGCGGTCATGGATTAATATCTGACCTTCACTGACGCTCTCCAGTCCGGCGATCATCCGCAGCAGGGTGGATTTGGCGCAGCCTGATGGCCCGACAAACACCATAAACTCGCCGTCTTTAATATCCAGATCGATCCCGTGCAATGCATTGAATCCGTTGGGATAAACTTTCTTCACACTGTTTAACTGTATACCGGCCATATTATTTACCTTGTGTACGCGGTTAGCCTTTTACCCCAGCGCTGGCGATGCCCTGGATGAAGTAGCGTTGGAAAAGAATGAACAGCATCAGCATCGGGATCACCGCCATCAGTGCACCGGCCATCAGCAGCGGGTATTCCACCCCGGCACGGCTCGATAGCGATGCCAACCCGACCGGCAGCGTCAGTTTCTCGGTGGTGGTGTTGACGATCAGCGGCCACATCAGGTTGTTCCAGCTCCACAGACCGTTGATGATGATGCAGGCGATAATGCCGGGACGGATCAGCGGCAGCATGATGCGCCAGAAGATAGCGAAGTAGCTGTAGCCGTCGATCAGCGCCGCTTCTTCCATCTCTTTTGGCACCGCCAGGAAGAACTGGCGCAGCAGGAAGGTGGCATAAATACTGAAGATGCCCGGCAACACCAGCCCGGTGATGCTGTTCACCAGCCCCAACTTTTGCACCACCAAAAATTGCGGGATCAAAAAGGCTTGCCCGGGCACCATCAGGATGGAAATGCACACCAGAAACACCGCATCACGGCCGCGAAAATGCAGTCGCGAGAAACCGTAGGCGGCCATGGTGGCGATCACCATTTGCAGGGTAACGGTGAAAAAAGTGGCCAACAGCGAGTTCAGGTAAAAATCGGCAAAGGGGATTTCGCGCATGATCTTACCGTAGGCCTGCAGGCTGGGGTGGCCCGGCAGCAGCGTCAGCGGGATCTGGATACTCTCGGCCTGAGTTTTCAGCGAGGTGACCAGCATCCAGATAAACGGCACGACCGAAGCCAACGCCGCCAACACCATAAACAGATACACCAGCGTTCTTTTACTTATGCTCATCGTCGCGGCTCCTCAGCTGACTTTCAGGCGTTTGCCAATCATCATTTGAATCAGGGTGATCAGCAGGGTGACGGCGAACAGCACCACGGTGATGGCGGAGGCGTAACCTTTCTCCTGCAGGTAAAAGGCATACTTGTAGAACAGGTTGGTGACGGTCATCACGTCGCTTTCCACCAGCGCGCGGTCGAACATCAGGAACACCACGTCGAATATTTGCAGGATCTCGATAAAGCTCATCACCGAAACGAAGAACAGCGTTGGCACCATCATCGGCAGGGTGATGCAAAAGAAGCGGCGCAGGGTGCTGATACCGTCAATGTCGGCTGCCTCATACAGTTGACGTGGAATACTTTGTAGCCCGGCCAGCAAAATGATGATCTTCAATGCCAGCGACGACCAGATAATGATGATGGAAACGCTGATGCGCACCACGTCCGGATCGGACAGCCAGGCCACCGGCGAAATCCCCAGCAGGCCAATCGCCTGGTTGATCAGACCGAAATCCTTGTTGAACAACCATTGCCAGACCATCGCCACTGCGGCAGGCATGGTGACTGCCGGCAAGAACAGCAGGGTGCGCAACAGCGCCTTGCCACGGATATTTTGGTTGAGGCCAATGGCCAGCAGTAGCGACAGGCTCAGGCTGACCGGTACACACACCACCACATAGAACAGGGTGTTGCCGGCGGCGGTGTAGAAATCGTCATCTTCAAACAGATTGACGTAGTTATCGACGCTGAGGGTGCTCCAGCGCATAAACTGATTGAGGTCGGTAAAGCTGTAAAAGATGTTCTGCAAAAAAGGGATGAAGTAAAACACCGTCAACCCAATCAACAGCGGTAAAATCATCACCCAACCCCAAAAACGCTCGGCGCGCTCCAGGCGGTTGAGTACCGGGCGTGGGACACTTTTTTGTTGTAGGGGGACCCTGGTTGTTTCTGCCAGCGACATGTTGCCTTTCCTCACCGGTAACTGCTCTGCGGTATTCCGCAGCCGGTGCGCCTTCGGGCAGGCGCTACCGGCTCGGGGTGATTACTGCTCCATCACGCGTTCGATCTTCTTGACCGATTTGTCCATCTCGGCTTTGGCGTCTGCGCCCATAAAGATTTTCTTCAGGCTGGCAATCCACATGTTTTGCCATTTCGGCGTATTGGTACCGGCCGTGGGGTAGGCTTCGGTCACGTTGAGGGTGTCGATATAAGGCGTAACATCGACCTTCTTGATCTCCGCCGCCCAGGCTTTGGCCGCCAGTTTGTTGGCCGGGATCACCGCTTTTGCCAACTCGGTTTGCGAGGTTTCGGAGCTCATAAACTCGATGTATTTCCAAGCTTCCTGCTTGTGGGCACTGTTGGCGGACATGGCAAAGGCCAGGCTGTGTGCCACGCCGGACTGGCGCTCGATTTTCGGCATCATGACCACGCCGATGTGATCGTTGATCAGCGGATTGTTGGCGAAGGGAGCCGCCAACCATGAACCGGCATACACCATCGCCGCGCGGTTGGACTGGAAGATGTTTTCGGTTTTGACTTCGCTCATCTGTTGGGCGCTTGGCATCAAGCCATCTTTCATCATGGATTGCAGCTGTTGATAGACCCAGATGGATTTATCGTTAGCGATGTCGGTGGGTTGACCGTCTTTCGGGACTATGTGGTTGCCGCTCTGGATCAGCAGGTTCATATAGCTGTCCTGACCGTCAATGCTCAGATCCATCACCAGCGGGAAGGCACTGCCTTTCAAGCCGGTTTTCAGCGCGGTGGCTTTGTTTTTCAGATCATCCCAGCTCCAATCGCTGGTCGGGTAGCTGACGCCGGCCTGGTCGAACAGTTTTTTGTTGTACCACACGGCGATCGAGTCAACGTCGCGCGGGATGGCCATCTGTTGGCCGTCATACTGATAGGCTTTTACCGAACTGGCGACCACGTCATTTAGCTTGACGCTGCTGCCGCTAATATAAGGTGTTAAAGGTTGCATAATGCCGTTTTTGGCATATTGAACAAAATAAGGCATATTTATCCAGAATATATCTGGCGCTACGCCTCCGGCTGCGGCGGAATCCAATTTAACGAAGTATTGTGCCGACGGCGTTAATTCTATGGCTATTTTAATGTTTGGGTTTTCTTTTTCAAAGCGCTTGGCGATTTCCTGCTCGGCCGGTAATTGATTCCTGTCCCATACGGCATAGCGCAAAGTTATTTGATCTGCGGCATATAACATGGTCGGCAATAATAATGCCGTCGCAATGGCAGAATGCACCAGAAAACGGCCGGTATTTTTTATCGGTGACATTGCTTTCCCCTCGGTGAACGACGAATAAATATTTTCGTAACGTGAATTCTTTCTATCCCTTAACTTTCAATGTGTCAATACGCCCCGATCTGCCCAAAAAAGGGGCAGGAATGTTTCGTTATTGTTAAAATCGAAAGGGTTGAAGCCTAAAGCGAAAGCGTTCCTTGTTCACAATTTGTTAACCTGCTGGGCCGGTTTTGGCCCTGCCGTCCAGCAACTCCGGGCTGCTGGGGGCATAGGAATAAATGATAACCCTTGCACCATAATGGGGATTAAAAACATTTTTATTGTGCATGCCGGATTATCTTTCATTTTTGTGATGCAAATAAACAAAAAAAACGTATAGGGCAGCCTTTGTCACAGCGTATTGCCGATTTTTGATTGGACTCTATTGTTTACATCGATAAAAGGGTTTAGCCTGAAAATCACTCGCCGGTATTTACCAATAAAAGAGATCTCACCCTATGCGTCTTTCATTGACCTTTACCCATTGTCTGGAAAAGATATTCCACAGCCATAATTCGCCGCAGATTGATCAAATAAATAAGTTGATTGGCCTGAGCAATGAAATGATTTCCTGGCAGGGGGTTTATTGCCTTCACCGGGCAGATAACGAAACTCGACGTGAATTAAGCTACCGTCTTGAGGGATCACTGGCAGAGTATATCAGCGTGCGGCAGGTGCAATCGGTACCCAGCCACTTCCCCTGTTATGCCGAGACCGACGAGAACTATCTGCGCACCGAACCGGGGTTATTTCCCGATCCGCTGATGCCCCTGGTCGATTGGCGTTTCTTTGTCGCCAACAATTATTACGGCTGCCTTTGGCTGACCTATACACCGCCGTCGACGCCTGTGGCAGGCGGGGATTACCCGCTGAACCTGATCTTGTTTGATGTTAGTAGCGGCGAAGCCCTGGCCAGCGCCGCCCTGACGCTACATATTGTCCCGGTCGAACTGCCGCCGCAAACCCTGTTGCACACCGAATGGATGCATACCGATTGTCTGGCGGATTATTACCGCGTGCCGGTGTTCAGTCCCGAATACTGGCTGGCGGTGCGCAACTTTGTTCGCTGTGCGGTCAACAGTGGAGTCAACATGCTGCTGACGCCGATCTTCACGCCACCGCTGGATACCGCCGTCGGCGGCGAGCGCACCACGGTACAGTTGATTGGCGTACAGCGTTCCGCGCAGGGTTATCGGTTTGATTTCCAGCGGCTGGCCCAGTGGGTGGATATGGCGCAGGAAGAGGGGATTGAACATTTTGAGATTGCCCCGTTGTTCACCCAGTGGGGAGCGGCGCATGCGCCAAAAATTCTGGTGGAGATCGAGGGCGCACTTTGCCCGTTGTTCGGTTGGCACACTGACGCCCACGCGCAGGAGTATCAACAGTTTTTGCAGGCGCTGTTGCCGGCGTTGACCGGCTGGTTCCGCGAGCGGCAGTTGCAACAGCGAGTGTGGTTTCATCTCTCTGACGAGCCGACGCTGGAGAACATCGCCGTTTATCAGCGTGCCAGCGCCGCCTTGCGCCCACTGCTGGTCGGTTTTCATACTTTTGATGCGCTATCTGATTATGCATTTTACCAGCAGGGGCTGGTGGAAACGCCGGTGGCTGCCACCGATCATATCGAGCCATTTATTGAAAATCGGGTGCCAGGCCTGTGGGCCTACTACTGCTGCGTACAAAAAACCGAGGTGGCCAACCGCTTCTTCGCCCAGCCTTCGGCGCGCAACCGAATTTTGGGCATCCAACTTTATCTGTACCACATCACCGGCTTTCTGCATTGGGGCTTCAATTTCTATAACAGCGGCCATTCGCGGGAGCGGCTCAACCCCTACGCGGTGACGGATTGTCGCAATGCCTTTCCCTCCGGCGATGCTTTCGTGGTCTATCCCGGTGAGAATCTGACGCCGGTGGAGTCCCTGCGATTGAGGGTACTGCACCAGGGACTGCAGGACATGCGAGCCTTACAGTTGCTGGAAAGCCTGACTGACCGCGCGACGGTAGAGGCTTTGATTGAACAACAGTTGGGGATGAACATCACTTTTAAACGTTATCCACATCAGGCGGAGCCGCTATTGCGGTTACGGGAAGTGGTGAATCAGCGCATCGAAAGTTTAATTTCGGTGGCATAAAATGTGGCGTTGGTGGCGATAGGGGTCACTTCGTCACCAAATTTTCAATAATTTGCTATACCTGATAGTTGAGGGATTTCATTTTTCTGTCATGTTTCTGACATGTTAGGGTCATAGCGCTGGCTTAAGTTTGCAGCGACTAAGCCAGGAGATAACGCGATGTTTAGCTTGGACTCTCTTTTGCATGATGCATTTCCGCACCGCAAGACCCCTGCCTGGCAGCGTAGCCTGCTGAGAACTTTACTCTTCGAAAAAGAATTCAAACAATTTGCCGCCGACTATCCACACCTGAAGGGACTGGATTTGATAGAGCAGGTGGTGGACTACTTTAACCTCAGCTGTGAGTTGGTCGATGGCGACCTGGAAAATATTCCGAGCCAGGGGCCGGTGGTGCTGGTAGCCAACCACCCGATTGGCTCGCTGGACGGACTGGTGCTGCTGCGTGCCGTGGCGGCAGTGCGCCCGGATGTCAAAGTGGTCGCCAGTCAACTGTTGACCTATATAGAACCGTTGCGCAATCTGTTTGTGCCAGTGGACAACGTCGGTAACAAGACCAACCGCAAGCAAATTGAAGGCATGCAGGCCCAGTTGAATAAGCAGGGTGCCCTGATCCTGTTTCCCGCCGGAGAGGTGTCGCGGATGAGCCCGAAAGGCATTCGTGACGGCCATTGGCATACCGGCTTCTTGCGGCTGGCGGCCAAGGCCCGAGCGCCAATCGTGCCGATCCACATCAGTGCGCGTAACAGCAACCTGTTCTATTTCACCTCGCTGGTTTACCGACCGCTGTCCACACTCTTACTGGTACGGGAAATGTTCCAGCAGCAGGGCGGTCGTATCAAAATCCGCGTGGGCGGCCGTATTCCGTTTAGCAGTTGGCACGATGGCCACACCAGCGCCAAAGATTTGGCCGAGCGTTTCCGCCGTCACGTCTACCGTCTGGGTCAGGGCAAAGAAGGACTGTTTTCCAGTGAGTCACCCATCGCCTTACCAGAGGATCGGTTGGAACTGAAGAAGGCGCTGGCAAACTGTGAGCGTCTTGGGGTGACGCCGGACGGGAAAATTATTTTCCTGTATCGCCGTCAGGGTGAGGCGCGAGCGCCTATTTTGCGCGAACTTGGTCGCCTGCGTGAGATTGCCTTCCGCGCTGTGGGCGAAGGTTCCGGTCGCCGTCGTGATTTGGACAGCTATGACGACGACTATTACCACCTGGTGCTGTGGGATGCAGATGAGCTGGAGATTGTGGGTGCTTACCGCTTTATTCCGACGGCCGAGCAGTTGGAACAGAAGGGCCTGGAAAGCATCTACAGCAACAGCCTTTTCCATTATGACCGCGATATGGCACCGATTTTGGCGCAGGGCATCGAACTGGGGCGTAGCTTTATTCAGCCGGCCTATTGGGGTAAACGCGGTCTGGATTACCTGTGGCTGGGGATTGGCGCTTACCTGGCAAAATATCCGCAGTACCGCTATCTGTTTGGCCCGGTTTCCATCTCTGGCGGCATGCCGGTGACGGCGCGTGATCTGTTGATTGCCTTCTACCGACTGTACTTCTCGCCTAATCATGCCCTGGCGCAGTCTCGTAAGCCTTATCCTGCTTCGTTGCCGCAGGTATTGGCACAGTTTTCCGGCGATAACTATCAGGAAGATCTGGTCAGGCTGAAAAGCCTGCTGAGCAACATCGGCTGTTCGATACCCACGCTGTATAAACAATATACCGAGTTGTGTGAGCCTGGCGGGGTGCAGTTTATTGATTTCGGTACCGATCCTGCCTTCAACAACTGTATTGATGGCTTGGTACTGGTCGATCTTTCCCGGCTTAAACCGGCGCGGTTCCAGCGTTATATTGCGGTGCATCAACCACAGGACGCCTGTATAGAGTAATTGGCATGCGCTTCATGCTTTTTTGATCTAACCCGAAACTTGGCAACGGTGGTGGGGTATAGCCTAAGATAAGGCTTTGTTTCGCCACCGGAGTTGTTCATGCCACAGTCGTTCGTCTCGTCTTTGTTATCCGCTGAAGATCCCGCCGCCGTGGCGATTGAAACGCCCAACGGTGTCGCGCCCTTTTTATTGCTTTGCGATCACGCCGGCCGGGCGATACCCCGGCAGTTGGGCGACCTCGGCCTGCCGCCCGGAGAAATCGACCGTCATATCGGCTGGGATATCGGCGCATTAAAGGTTTCACGCCATCTTGGCCGCCAGTTGGACAGTACGTTGATTCATCAGCGTTACTCACGTTTGGTGATTGACTGTAACCGCACGCCTGGCATCAATAGTTCTATCCCGCCGCTGTCGGAATTGACACCGATTCCCGGAAATATCGGCATTGATGATAATCATGCTCAGGCACGCGAACACGCCATTTTCAGGCCTTATCATCAGGCAATAACCGACCATCTGGATGAGCGGCAGCGCAGCGGGTTGCCAACGGCGGTTATCGCTATGCACAGCTTCACGCCGGTATTTAAAGGCAACGAGCGGCCGTGGCAGGTGGGGCTGCTGTTTAACCGTCAACCGGAGTTTGCGTTACTGCTGGCAGAGCTGCTGCGAGAGGAAGGGGATTTACAGGTCGGTGTCAACGAGCCTTATGCCATGACTGACGCAACGGATTACACCCTGCCGGTGCATGCGGAACGCCGCCAACTGCCTTACGTTGGCATTGAGATCCGTCAGGATTTAATCGCCGACCAACAGGGACAGCAAGCCTGGGCCAAACGCTTCGCCAGGCTGCTGCCACAGGCCTGGCATCGCTGGCAAATTTGACTTTAGGAATATTCCCAGTGATGATAACTGTAAGGAACCTGTAAAGCGTCATTGGGAAGAGTCAGGAGCGACGAGTGGAGCAGAATGATTACGGATTGTTTATCAAACAGGAGCGTTTTGAGGTACTGGCGATACTGCGTGAAATTTGTAAACAGCGCACGCCACTGAAGGTGATCAACGATCAGCAGCAGTTTCAAAGTCTGTTGTTGAGCGTCGGGCCGGATAATATTGTGTTCAGCAGCAATGGGGCGGACACAACGCTCGATGGCGAATGTACCATTGTAATTGAAAGCCACGACGCAAAGATCGAATTCTCCGTAGGTCAGGCCGAGTTTACCGAGCATCGAGGGGTTAACGCCTGTTCAACTCGATTACCGAAAGAACTGGTTTACATCCAGCGCCGTCGTCAATTTCGTGTCACTACGCCCCACTGGCGTGAGTTTCTTTGCAGCGGCGAATATGCCGATGGCAGTGAGTACCAGTTGAGGATCCACGACCTGTCTGCCGGTGGCGTTGGTTTGCGTGTTGACGGCCCACTGCCGGAAAACCTCCAGCCCGGTTTCCAGTTTAAAAAGGCCTTGTTGGATCTGGGCAGCTACGGCAGTTTCAAGGTCAATATGGAACTGGTGGTGATCAACGAAGCTCACGAACTCGGTGATGACGACAACATGGTGCACTTCTCGCGCCTGTCGTGCCGTTTTTTGAATCTGGGCCTGGCAATGGAAAGAAAAATTCAGAGCGCAGTGTTTGCTTTCGAATTGGATTTCAATAAAAAGAAAAAACGCTGATAGGCGGCGTCGCGTTTGCCATCTCCTTTCATTGAAACGCATTATTCAGAGGGGTTCCGATGCCCAGACGCGTCTGGCATAGTGCGGAACCTCATCCTCTCCCCCTCCATTAAAATTAATCATACCGATTAATTTTGAATTTTCATTTGTCCTTTTGTTATGCAATGCTTAAGACTTCGTTAAGAAAAAGGATTCTGCGTGATGCCTGACTGTTCCCGTTGTACCTTTACCGAAGGCAGCGTTGCTCTGCCGGAAGGCTACAGCGATCGCACCGTCAACGTGCTGTTGGCCGGTGATGATATCTCCCCCTCTCTAAATATTTCCCGTGATGCATTGCAACCTGATGAAACCCTGAACGGTTACATTACGCGTCAGCTTGAAACCCTGTCCCTCAGCCTGAAAGGCTGGGTGCTGAAGGGGCGGGAGTCTGTGACTTTAGGCCGCAATGGCTTGCCAGGGGAGTCTGTGCACGCCAGCTATCTGCGTGATGGCAAACGTATCTGGCAACGACAGGCGGTGTTCGCGCTGATGGATGGGCGTGTACTGGTATTTACCCTTGCGCAACCACGTAAACTGGCTCCTCAAGATGAAACCTTATTGCTCCAGGTTTTGGACAGCTATCAGCAGATACCGGACGTAAGTGGTCAGCGATAAGGAACATTTATGAGTGAAGCGGCACGCGTCGGCGATACCATCGGGCATTCCCATGCCCTGGCCGGTATGATTGGCGGCACAATAGTCGGTGGCCTGATCGCGGCCGCCGGAGCGGTAGCGGCCGGTGCCCTGTTCGTCGCCGGGCTGGCCGCATCCTGTATCGGAGTCGGTGTGTTGCTGATTGGTGCCAGCCTGGCGGTGGGTTATCTCACCGGGGAGGCGGCCACCGCAGCCCGAGACGGCATTGCCGATGCCGGTGCCGGCAGCCTGTCGCCGACAGGCAAGATCGTTACCGGTTCCCCCAATGTATTTATCAACAGTAAACCTGCCGCAATCGCTACCCTTAGTCAGGTCGCCTGCAGCGATGACGGCCCGAGCATGCAGATGGCACAGGGCTCCGACAAAGTCAGCATCAACGACCAGCCTGCTTCCCGCGTGGGTGACAAAACCAACTGCGACGCGCAGGTGATGGAGGGGGCGCCCAATGTGTTGATCGGTGGTGGAACCGTCACCACATTGCCGATTAAACCCGAAGTGCCGGACTGGCTGTACAAAGCCTCTGACCTGACGCTGTTGTTCGCCGGCTTGGTCGGTGGCGTCGGCGGTGCAGCAAGCAAATTGGGCGCACTGGGTAAAATGCTGAGCAAGCTGCCCGGCATCAACAAACTGGGGCGGATCGCCTGCCGTTTTGGCACCTTGATGACCGCCACGGCCGCCGCAGGCATCATTGCCCGCCCGGTGGATATCATCAGTGGCCAGAAGTTTTTATCCGGCGATGACGAACTGGATTTTGTGTTGCCATCACGTCTGCCGGTAGCCTGGCAACGTTACTGGCGCAGTGGCAACCCCGGTGACAGCGTATTGGGTCGCGGTTGGAACCTTTTCTGGGAGAGCAGTTTGCAGCCGTACCAGGACGGCCTGGTGTGGCGCGCGCCGTCCGGTGATTATGTTTCCTTCCCGATGGTACCCCGTGGTCACAAAACCTATTGCGAAGCCGAAAAATGCTGGCTGATGCACAACCCCGACGGCAGTTGGCAACTGTTCGATGTTGGCGAGCAAAGCTACCACTACCCGCGCCTGGACGGTGAACAGCCGAGCCGGTTATCTATGCTGACCGATGCCACCGGCAACACCACTTCGCTGTTTTATGATGACCACGGCCAACTGATTGAGTTGGTCGACAGTGCCGGCCAGCGCTTAACCTGCCGCTATTTGACTACCGTTAACGGTCTGCTGCGCCTCAGCGGCGTATTGCTGCATGCCCCAAACGGTGAACGGCCGTTGGTCAGCTACGGCTACGACGATGAAGGACAACTGATCACAGTGACCAATGGTTCCGGCGAAATCTGCCGGCGCTTTAGCTGGCGTGATGGGCTGATGGCCAGCCATCAGGATCAAAATGGGTTGCTCAATGAATACCTGTGGCAGGAGATTGAAGGATTACCCCGGGTCAGCGCCTGGCGTCACAGTGCCGGCGAAGAACTGACGTTGCACTACGATTTTGTCGGTGGTGTGCGGCGAGCTGTGCGGGATGACGGTAAACAGGCGTTGTGGCAACTTGATGACGACAACAACGTGGCGCAGTTTACGGATTTTGACGGCCGTAAATCGGCATTTATCTATGAGCGAGGTGAGTTGTGTGGCGTGGTATTGCCGGGCGGCGCTCAGAGATACAGCGAATGGGATAACTATGGTCGCTTGCTGAGTGAAACCGACCCGCTGGGCCGTAAAACGACCTACCAGTATTCCCGCAACAGCGGCCGCTTGTTCTCTGTGACCTCCCCAGACGGCAGCCAGACGTTTCAGCATTGGGATACCCAGGGGCGGCTAACCAGACAGATTGATGCGCTGGAGAATACAACTTCCTACGACTACCCTGATACGGAAGAGAGTTTGCCGGTGCGCATCACCGACGCTCTGGGGGGCGTGGTGAGACTTGACTGGAACAGTCAGGGGCTGTTGACGCGTTATACCGACTGTTCCGGCAGCGTCACCGCCTATGCGTATGACGTGCTCGGCCAGTTGATACAGCGTACCGACGCGGAAGGCCACCTGACCCAATATCGTTGGGATGCTGCCGGTCGCCTGCAAGCGTTGCTTCATCCGGACGGCAGCGAAGAGCGGTTCGTCTGGAATGCGCAAGGCCAGTTGGCTCGCCATCAGGACTCGCTCGGTAGCGAAACCCGCTGGGTGTATAACCTGCTTGGCCAACCTGTCAGCATCACTGACCGCATCAACCGGACGCGCCACTACCATTACAATAACCGGGGCTGGTTGACGAACATTGAGAACGGCAACGGTGGGAGCTATCACTTCAGCCACGATGCCGTCGGCCGGATAATGGGTGAGAGGCGTCCAGACAATACCGACCACTTTTATCGTTATGGCCCCGATGGCCAACTGACCGAGCATCGGGAAACCGGGCCGCTGGATACCTCGGTATCTCCAGCTCAGCGCCTGCATCAATTCCGTTATGACGAAGCGGGTCAACTGGTCTGGCGCGGGAATGACTGCGCCCAATGGCAGTATTGCTATGATGCTGCGGGCAGGCTGAATACGCTGACGCGTACGCCAACAGCCGTTGGCGCGGCGTTGGGTATTGAAACCGACTGCGTGCAATTGCAATACGATGCCGCCGGCAATCTGCTGACGGAACAGGGCGTAAACGGTGAGTTGCGTTATCAGTGGGATGCGCTGGCCAACCTGCAGGCGCTGACGTTGCCGCAAGGGGATCGTTTACAGTGGCTGTACTATGGCTCCGGCCACGCCAGTGCCGCAAAGTTTAACCAGCAGCTGGTGAGTGAATTCACCCGTGACCGCCTGCACCGGGAAACCGGCCGCACGCAGGGCGCGTTGCAGCAACAGCGTCAGTATGATGCGCTCGGGCGCAGAACTTGGCAGAGCAGCACCTTCAGCCATGGGCAGATAGCCAAACCTGAAGACGGTGTGTTGTGGCGGGTATTCCGTTATACCGATCGGGGTGAGATTGAGGGCGTCAGTGATGCGCTGCGCGGCGAGGTACACTACGGTTATGATGCCGAAGGGCGTCTGTTGCAGCACCGGGAGCAGAGCCTCGGCAAGCCAGGTAACCGGCTGGTGTATGACGCCGCCGATAATTTGTTGGGTGAGAAAGGCCCGGACAGTGACGTCGAAAGGTATTTACCGCTGGCCTCCATCGTCAGCAACCGCCTGACACACTGGCAGCAGTTATTCTACCGTTACGACGCCTGGGGCAATCTGGTCAGTCGGCGCAACGGGATGTATGAACAACATTATCGTTACGATGCCGACAACCGGCTGATACAGGCCCATGGTCGTGGCCCGCAGGGAGAGTTTGAGGCGCAGTACCATTACGACGCGCTGGGCCGTCGCAGCCGTAAGCAGGTGCGCTACAAAGGTAAACCGGAACAAACCACGTGTTTCCTGTGGCAGGGGTATCGCTTGCTGCAAGAGCAGCGCGACAACGGCACGCGCCGGACATGGAGTTACGATCCCGCCAGCCCATGGACACCGCTGGCGGCGCTAGAACAGGCCGGCAGCAGCCCGCAAGCGGACATCTACTGGCTGCATACCGATCTCAACAGCGCACCACTGGAAGTGACCGACGGCGCTGGCAATTTGCGCTGGTCTGGGCAGTACGATACTTTCGGTAAGTTGCAGGGCCAGACGGTTGCCGGTGCGGAACGCCGCAAAGAGGCTGTCTACGACCAGCCGCTGCGCTATGCGGGGCAATATCAGGATGATGAAAGTGGATTACACTATAATCTGTTCCGTTACTACGAGCCGGAGGTCGGCAGATTCACCACACAGGATCCGATTGGCCTGAGTGGTGGGATGAACCTGTACCAGTACGCACCTAATCCTTATGGTTGGGTGGATCCACTGGGTTTAGATCGCTTCCCTTCGTGGATGGATACCACTCAAGGGTACCAACGTCAGCATTTAATTCCTTACTCACTTAGGAATCATCCTGTTTTTGTGCAATCAGGGATGAGTATTAATGGTGCATCAAATATGATGCGGCTTCCTGTTGCAAAAGGAATAGATCCTAATCCAGACTTGGGACTTCATCGTGGCTGGACAAAAGAGCATGCAATATATAATGAAATGATGAAGTCAAAACTAGATGCTTTGGAGAGAGTTGCAAATAAAGAAAAATGGGATTATCGCCGAATACAAAATGAAGTGTTGAGCCTACAGCATGAGGCTCGTAAAGGATTCAAAACAGGAAAACTTACATGTGCTTGATTACGAGGATAATGGCATGAACATCTATACTATTAGTAGTTTCTCATTGGGCAATGGTGTTATTGACTTCTCAGACCCAAAGTCAAGATTGTCAAATTTTTTCATTTGGAATGAAGGGGATGGTAAGTTTCTCTCATATTCACTACCAAAAGGTAAGGTACAAAGCACTATGCGGAGTGATAAACTGATGGTTTCAGATTATTTTCCTGCCAATATCGGAGTTCCAGTTTTTTCGCAGAGAGCGAATTCTATATTTGAACGTAGAATTTCCTCTGAAATGTCCTTCTATAAGTGTACTGTGGAAAATACTAGTGAAACGATGTTTTTATGTAAAGTGAACAATTACCTTCCAATTATTGATGAGGAGAGAACAATATTTAGAGAGCTTATTGATGGTGCTAAAATAATCGATGTTCCCGTTTACAAATGTGATAAAGATTTCTTTATAGCGAGAGATGGTGTCTTTTGTGAGCGAATGATTGTCTCTCAATTATTTGTCGATTTATGTAATGAAGAAGGATTGAATATTGAATTTTTACAATGTTAATGAAGTATCTGGTTTCTAATGGAAAATGGTTTTTTTAAATTGAGAAAAATAAGGAGGGTTTAAAGAAAAAATCAGATTACGAGACACGCTCTTTAAAAATAAGAATGAACTGGTCTATACAACCCCCCAGAGCGACATCGACGCGCACCTGGCACCGATCGTCGATAACCGGCTGACGCACTGGCAAAAACTGTTTTACCGTTACGATGCCGACAACCAGCTGATACAGGCCCATGGCCGTGGCCCGCAGGGTGAGTTTGAGGCGCAGTATCATTACGATGCGCTGGGCCGTCGCAGTCGCAAACAGGTGCGCTACAAAGGTAAACCAGAACAAACCACCTGTTTCCTGTGGCAGGGATATCGCTTGCTGCAAGAGCAGCGCGACAACGGCACGCGCCGGACCTGGAGTTACGATCCTGCCAGCCCATGGACACCGCTGGCGGCGCTCGAACAATCTGTTCCGTTACTACGAGCCGGAGGTCGGCAGATTCACCACACAGGATCCGATTGGCCTGAGTGGTGGGATGAACCTGTACCAGTATGCGCCGAACCCGCTGATGTGGGTGGATCCGCTGGGTTTGGCCAATCGACCAGCTAACGGCAAATATCATATATTCCAAGAGCACACTATTGCTCCTGGGAATATTTACTCCAGTGATGCGGTTCAATTTAACCGCGCAAACACAGAGTTTATTGCAAGAATGGATGCTGATCCTTCTTTCAGACGGGATATGTTGGGCCGATATCCGGAATTGGGGGAATGGATGAAAAGCCCGAATAAAGCCTCAAGTCCACCAATATTAACTTGGCATCATCATGAAGATGTAGGTCGTTTGGTGTTGGTTGATCGCGTAGATCATGCAGATAATCACGCTCTTTACCATCCTACGGGTAAAGGCGGACGCGAAATGTGGGGTGGTGGAGAGCCCGGAAGACGAGGTAAGCTGGATGGTGCCACGGGTAATCCTAAGCCCGCCAGAGCCAGGAGTAGAACCGGAGGGGGATGTTAATGAAAGAGCTAGAGTACATGACGCCTTACAGCCTAGAGAACCTGATGACTAAAATCGTTCAAGAGGGTTATACAAAGGATAATTTCTGCCTTTATACCAAAGAGTACGAGGCCACTGCTGCACCCGGACTGACATGCTATCTTGAGCGTTATCCACAAGTCAGTGATGATGATGAAGAAGTGTATCCTGACTATGTAGTACAAAATGAGTTGGAGCTGTTTTTTTATGGTGATCAGTTCATGGATGTGCTCAGAAGCGCGCTGAATCAAAAGCCAAACGCAACTATGGAAGAGCTGATATCGGGGTTGAATTATTACCTGGAGAATGATGCTTTTATTACGTATTCATAGGCATAAAAATCTTCGTACTTCAGTAAAGTCTCCTTTACTGCCTTCTGAGCTATCCGTAGCACCCTGTGTGGAGCCTATCCACGCAGGGTGAATGATACTCATCTACTGATGTCGGTATATCCGTGACTACGGCCTATTTCAAGGCACGCAGGCTGCCGATTTCCTCCAAACCGAAATGCTGCGCTTCAGTCAGCACATCGCAGACCTCACCGCTGGCGGTCAGTATCGCCTCATAGAGGCTTTTACCGTGCAACAAATGGCTGACCAGCAACGCGGCGAACATGTCACCGGTGCCTTTAACCTTCGACTGGATCCTGGGATGGGTATAGCTTTGCACCTTGTCGTGGCTGACCAACAGTAAGCCAATCTGCTCGTCATTTTCCGCCACGCCCGGTGCACTGGTCACCAGCACCCACTCGGTGGTGTCATTCAATAACGCCTGTGCGGCATGCTGCGTTTGCTCTAGGCTGGTCAGCGGATGCCCGCAAAGCTGCTCCAGTTCGAAACCGTTGGGGGTGAGGCCATTAGCCAGTTGCAGGAAAGGGGAGCGATAACAACTGACGATACGTTCATCCACGTAAACGCCTTCACCGTAATCGCCCATCACCGGGTCGATATAGATTTTTATCTGTGGATTGATAGCGCGCACGCGCTGTAGCCAGGTATGCAGGAAATGGCATTGGCCGACGTCGCCCAGATAACCGACGATCACCGCCCGGGTGCGTTTCATCACGCCACGGGTCAGTAAATCCTCGAGAAAACCGCTGAACCACTCGGCCGGTATCACGCCACCGCTGGGCGCGCCATAATAGGGCGGGCAACCGAACAGCACGCTGGGCACCTGTAGCGCTTCCAGCCCCTTTTTCAGCAGGGTGCGATAGGCGATACCGTTGCCGACGCTGCCGTACACTACCTGCGATTGAATACTGATCACATCAATCTGTGGGGGTTGTAATTGAGAAACCTGTTGCATCTATAACATCCTTGGTTCGATTTTACCCAGCCACCGCGTAAATACCTGACGGGCGCGCTGTTCTAATTTTGTACCGTAGCGAGCGGCCTGTTGACGCAAGCGTTGTGGCAGAATACCGGCCAACTCAAGCTCACAGGCATGGCCCACCAGCCAGCGTTCCAGGTCCTGATGTTCGGCTTCCAGATGGAACTGCAGACCAAGGGCGAAGTCCTGATATTCAAATGCCTGATTAGGGACGATTTCAGTACTTGCCAGACAAGTCGCCCCCCGGGATCATAAACATATCTCCATGCCAGTGTAACACCGGCGTGGTTGCCAGAGGTGCCAGCACCGAGCCTTCATGTTCTGCCAATGTTAAGGGTTCGAAGCCGATCTCTTTCACGTCGAGCGAAACCACGTCGGCCCCCAGGGCATGAGCCATCACCTGTGCGCCGAGACAGACGCCCAACGTAGGCCGTTTTGGTTACCAGTGCTAATTCATCGGTGAGAAATGCATAGTGCTGCTGGCCTGCTGGTGCGGGCGCCGTAGTGAACTGATTGGGCAGGCTCAGGCCTGCGCCAACAGTTGCAAAGAGGTCAAACGGGCGACAGGTTCGCTGATCGGCGTGTCTATCACAAACTCTTCCACGCCATATTGCTGCTGCAATTGATCCAACTGACTCCGTACCTGCCGGGCAGTGCCGAGCAGGATGTGGCTTTCGCGCGGCTCAATACGGTAATCGGTAGCTCCGGCCTGCTGAACATAACTCTCTGCCTGCTCAAGGCTGCCGACCGTCACGCTTTGTCCGCCGGTCACATGCACCCGGTATTGCTGGAACCCGGCGGCCAACGCCTGAGCCTGCTCGGGGGCGTTGGCAACGATCACCGCGACGGCCAGCAGGGCTTTGCGTCCACCGCTTTGTTCGGCGTAATGAGCCAGCGCGCTCTGAATATCGGCCGGGTTACCATTGAGCTGCGCGGCAAAGACAAAGGCCCAGCCGTGTTCTGCAGCCAGTTGAGCACTTTCTTTGCTGGCGCCCAGCAGGAAGCGTTGTGCGGGCTGCGACGGTTGCGGTGTGGCACTCAGGCCGGGTTGCGCGTCATCATTGAGGTAGGCGTTGAGCTGGGCAAGCTGCTGCGGAAAGTCCGGTTTATTCTGCTGATCGTGGGCGGCTTGCAACGCCTGGGTAGAGAGCGGTAGGCCGCCGGGGGCTTTACCCACCCCCAAATCGACCCGCCCCGGTGCCAGAGTCGCCAGCAGATTGAAGTTTTCTGCCACTTTATAGGCGCTGTAATGTTGCAGCATGACCCCGCCGGACCCAATGCGGATGCGGGACGTTTGCCCGAGTAAATAAGCGATCAGCACTTCGGGGGAAGGGCAAGCGAGCTGCGCGGTATTGTGATGCTCGGCCAGCCAAAAACGACGGTAGCCCCAGATTTCCGCCTGCTGCGCCAAATGCAGCGTGCGCGTCAGCGCCTGGGCGGCGCTCTCTCCTTCGGCAATCGGACTTTTTTCCAACACGCTCAGGGCATAAGCCATTTTCCTGCTCCTTTATCATCATTTATTGATGACAAATACCATGCCCGGTCCCACAGGCTTAATATTGATTGGAGATAGGATATTCCATTGATAAAAAAAGGATTTAGATATGCACAGAACGGTAAAGAGGCACGTGATTAACGCGGCCCAAATCAGGATTCAAGCCAGGCTTTCAGGCGAATGGCGTCTTTATAGTGGCCGTAGCGTTGCTTCGAACCGAGCAGGATGATCACCACCGGTTGCCCTTTAATCAGGGTACGCATCACCAGACAGTGCCCGGCTTCGTCGGTGAAACCGGTCTTTTGTAACTGGACTTTCCAGGCGGGATTGTTGATCAGTCCATTGGAGCTACGGTAGACCAATTGACCCCGGCCAGGACGCACGATTTGCTGTTTGTCGGTACTGAAACGGCGAATGGTCTGATAACGGTAGGCGTGATTAACCATTTTCAGCAGGTCATTGGCACTGGCGACATTGCGCGGTGTCAGCCCGGTCGGATCGTAGAAGCGAGCGTGTTTCATGCCAATGGTGCGCGCTTTCTGATTCATTTTCGCCACGAAGGCTTTACGACCACCAGGATAGTTGCGGCTCAGTGCCGAAGCGGCGCGATTTTCCGACGACATCAGCGCGATATGCAACATGTCACGGCGGCTGAGAGTAGAGCCGATCGTCAGGCGTGAGTGGGTTTTCTTCAACAAATCACGGTCGGCGGCGGTGACCATCATCCTGTTGCCCAGCGGGCGCTTACTGTCCAGCGTGACCATGGCAGTCATCAATTTGGTTAGTGAGGCAATGGGCTGCACCCGATTGGCTTGTTTCTGATACAGGGTTTTCCCGGTTCGTTGATTGACCACCAATACCGATTTCGAGTATAGCGCCAGCGGCGCAGCGGCTTGTGCCGCGGGCAGAATGAACAGCAGAGTGAGAACCAAAATGGCGCCTAAGCGGCGTGCGGGAAAACGGATGAGGGAATTAAATAAAGACATGGCAGACGTGACTATGATCCTGAAAGGTGAATGAATATCAGCAAGAGTCTGCACGGCAAATGTGGAGAAAATAGGGGGGGGTTGTAACGGGATGATAATCCGGCAGAGGCCAGGGTTGACGAAATTCGTCACGGTTCCCATACCACACGCTGTACGTCCTGACGGTGATCACCGTATTGGCATTGCCGATCAATATCGCTGCCGGTTTCTTCGGTATGAATGTGGGCGGGATCCCGCTGGCCAGCAATCACCACGGTTTTATCCTGTTGGTGTTGCTGGTCGGTGGTTTACGCTGGTGACCGGCTATCTGGCATTCAGACGCCGGGATGAAGGGCGATCAGAGTCTGGCCCGGTACTCCTCTTCCAGCCTGGCGTGGGTACTCCAGAAGGGTTGAGGTTGCCGGTCATGCAGACGGTCGACCAGAATATCCAGATGGGTATGCCAGCCGCCGGCCACGCTGAGCATTTCGTCACGGTTGGCCAGGCGACGATGGGTCACCGTCAACAGCACCGCGTTCCCCTGTTCGGTCAACTCGAAGGTCACTTCGGAAGGACGGTTTTGCCCCTGTTCCGCCCAGGTAAAGCTCAGCAGCCGCGGCGGGAACAGGCAGGTGATATGGCCGACGTTGCTGACGCTGCAACCGAGGTTTTTATATTTGGCCGGCGCGGGTTCATGCTCACCGGTCAGGTCGGAATTGCGGAACACCAGCTCAACCTGGGCACCGTTTTCCAGCTTCATATCGCCAGCGGCCAGCCAGGTGGCGCGTTTGTCGGATTCCGTCAGATAAGCCCAGACCCGTTCGATCGGGCCGGGCAGCAGCCGCTGAATGCGCAGCGTGCCGGTTTCAATAATCATGCCGTAGTCGTTCATAGTTCACTCCTTGGGAGGATTCGGTTCGGGCTGCAGCAGCGCTATTTCCAGCGCGTCCAGCCGCTCTGTCCAGAAATGCTCGTATGTTTTCAGCCATTGCATGGCCTGTGCCATTGGTTCGGGTTCAAGCCGGCAGATATGGTTTCTTCCCTGCACGGTACGCTGCACCAGCCCAGCAAGCTCCAGTGCCTTGATATGCTTGGATGCGCCGGCAAACGACATCTGCAGCGGCGCGGCCAGTTCACCAATGCTGTGCTCACCGCCGGCCAACGCACGCAGTATGGCGCGCCGCGTTGGGTCGGAAAGTGCACGAAAAATGGCGTCCAGCTGTGAGGAAGATAATTTAACCATATGGTTGAATATAGAACAGGTGGGCTAATATTCAACCAGTTTGTTGAATATTTTTTTCCAGGCCCCGGGTGAACCAGCGGGGCAACGGGGTCACGCACGGGTCTCAACCAGTCAGCAATCTCTCGATATTCAGATCAGGGTGCTCAAAGATGCGGGCGTGAAAGCCAATCGTATTTTTACCCACAAGGCATCGGGCGGTTCAACCGATCGGGAAGGTCGGGGGGCATCAGAATATCCCGGCAGCTTAACAGTGCCCACTCAACTGTTTATAAAATATAGAAGGTGATGATACGTAATAGAGATATTTATTCAGAGCACCTTTTGCAAAATACTACTCTCCTCGAATAAACTATTTAACTAAAACTTTTGTAGTGTGATAATGAAGGGGGGGGTATTAATGGTTGGCATCATTATTTTAAAGATAAGGTGAATATTTTAGTTGTTATGAATTCCATTTTATTTAACCCTCTCCCCGGCAGGGAAGCATTAATACAAACCAATCAATTGTTAGCAATGTTAAAGTTAAGTTGGTTTTTTATTGTAATAGTTAATAAGGTGTTGGTTGGATTTTTTATTTAAAATACCATCGTGCATTAATAAACAAATTACTTAAATCATATAAAAACCTTAAATTACATGTGGTTACTTTATTTGATAAAAGTAACTATTTTTTTAATGGCAAATAGTGTGTTAAAGTTTGTTTTATTTAAAGGGATGTGACTATTGATGAAGAACACACCGAAATTAATGATACCATTATTCTTTCTGAGTTGCTCAGTGGAATCAGCCCCATTATATTTTAACTCTACAGAAGTAGTTGAGACTGGCACTTGGGACTGGAAAAGCAAAGGATATATCATAGGTGGAGGAGATGGTAATTATGGTAATCTTACATTAAAAGGTTCATCTGGTTATAATCACTCATTCAATGTTGGTGTTGATGGCGGAAATGGTTTTTTAACTATATCTGAATCCACTAAAAACTTGGAAAAAAACACCTATTTTTCAACAGGGACTGTATCAAATGGTAATAATTCAGTTAGTAATACAAAAGGAACGATTAATATTATAGGCTCAGAAACTGGGCCTATAACTACACTTGACCTAAGTGTAGGGAGTAGTGGCCTTATGGACTGGAATACACAGCGCAATAGTCAGGTGACAGGTTCGCTAAACATTTTAGACGGTGCAGTTCTAAATGTTGGTGAGTCTGAAAATTTCTCAAACAATAGAGCTTATATAGGGTTTGGAAATACCAGTAATACGGGAGTGATTAACGTTTCGGGTTCTGGAAGTGAACTTAATTTAATAAATAACGCTCCGTATCTTGGG
This sequence comes from Serratia sp. NA_112.1, assembly GCF_052691715.1. NCBI lineage: Bacteria > Pseudomonadati > Pseudomonadota > Gammaproteobacteria > Enterobacterales > Yersiniaceae > Serratia > Serratia sp. NA_112.1. The sequence continues at coordinate 176,783 of NZ_JBQZFO010000005.1, read as the reverse complement.
GATTCTGCAGAGAATGGTTCATTATACCTTGGATTTATTGGTTCAGGCATCCTTAATATAACCGAAGGCGGTATGCTGTCGGCAGGAAGAATAAGTGCTTCAACTACACTTGTTCAGGATGATTCAGTTTCTGCACTGAAGCCTCCTTCAGCTGAAATCAATGTTTCCGGTGCGAACAGTCAACTCATCGTCCGGAGCCAGATGTCACTTGCAGCAGATGCCCTTGATACCCTCCAGGCGATTGACGTTCATTATTCCCAAAAAGGTGCCGGCTCAGCCGTTCTCAATGTAGATAACTACGCTGACGTAATATTTGAGGGCAAGGCTAACACCGATCTGGATGGTTTCGAAAATCCCGTCTCAGGCCTTTTTATGGCCAGTGGTGTAGAAACATCTGCAACTGTTAATCTTAATCAAAATGGTTACATGACGATTGCAAACAGTAACTTGTCGCCTGAAGAAGATGCTATCGTTGCAGGTGATGGCACATATGCTTTTAATTTGAACGGCGGCACCCTTCGTGTTAATGATTGTAAATATTGCGATAACCGATTATCCACAAAAATTAATATGAACGTTCTCTCTGAATCTGTTCTTGAAGCCGGTGACGCGAAAGAGATGTATCTTAACGGCTCATTATCGGGTAAAGGGGGGATAGTAAAATCAGGCGAAGGTCTGGTGGCGTTATCCGGAATGAATAGCTATTCGGGTGGAACCCGGATTGAAAGTGGGGAACTACGTTCAGATGGTGAAGGCGCATTCGTTAATAATACCTCCTATACAGTGAATGCAGGGAAGCTGAATCTCAATAATCATAATTTAATTATGTCACTGCTTTCTGGTAAAGGAGGGGTTGTCGATGTAACAGAAGCTAGCCTTATTATCGATCAGAATGTCGATAGCCTTTATGTTGGTTCATTTGCAGGAACCGGTCAGTCTGAAAAAAAAGGAACATCAACATTATATCTTAGCGGTGACAGCAAAAATTACAATGGAGATTTCTCTGTCACCGGAGGAGGTGTAGACTCATCAGTAGCCCTGGGGGGAAATATCTTTGTTCGTAATGGAGGTATATTATCTGCTGAGGGGTATCTTGGGAATACTGATGTTAAAGAGGGCGGTGTATTAAGAGTGGGTAGTTATTATTCTGAAAAATTCAATCCATCTCGGCTTGTTATCGATAATAAAATTATAAATGACGGGAGCATTATCCTGGGCAAGAGCGGGAATATATCAAAAGAACACGTCGGTAACGAACTTATTGTATCTGGTGATTATAAGGGTAATCAGGGACATATCTATTTCAATACTGTACTGGGTGATGATTCCTCACCGACTGATAGGATGAAAATCGGTGGTGATACATACGGGACAACTTATGTGCATGTGAATAACGTTGGTGGGTCAGGGGATTATACAACTCGGGGAATCGAACTTATAAGTGTTGGCGGTCAGTCCAAAGGAGTTTTCTTGCAGAAAGACCGTATTGTCGGGGGGGCCTATGAGTATTTCTTAAGTCGGGGCAAAGATGCTGACTACAGTAACTGGTATCTTGTAAATACCAAACCAGAGCCGAAGCCTAATCCAGAGCCTAACCCTCCAATAATTCGCCCGGAAGGAAGCGAGTATGCAGCAAATCTTCTGGCCGTAAATACGTTATTTGTTCACAGATTACATGATCGACTGGGCGAAACTCATTATGTTGACGCGCTGACCGGTGAACAGAAAGTAACCAGTATGTGGTTACGAAATATCGGTGGACACACCCGGTTTAAGGACAGTACTGGTCAGTTGAAAACTCAGGCAAATCGATATGTTATGCAATTGGGAGGGGACGTTGCCCAGTGGAGCAGTAATGCTAACAATCGCTTTCATTTTGGTGTTATGGGTGGATACGCTAATCAACAAAGCAATACCCGTAGTAGTTACAGTGGTTACAGGGCTGATGGGAGCGTCAGCGGTTATAGTGTTGGCATGTACGGGACCTGGCTTCAGGATAACCAAGAAAAAACGGGGGGGTATGTTGATTCCTGGATGCTCTATAACTGGTTTAACAATTCTGTGAGTGGCGAGAAACTAGCGTCAGAAAGTTATAAATCAAAAGGGATAACTGCATCTGTTGAAGCAGGTTATACCTGGAAGACCGGTGAGAAAAATACTCGAGAAAGTTATTACGTTCAACCTGTGGCACAACTGACATGGATGGGAGTAAAAGCTGATGACCACCATGAATCTAACGGAACTTTGGTGAGTGGTAAAGGGAACGGAAATATTCAATCCCGACTAGGTGTAAGAGCCTTCATTAAAGGACATAGCGTTATTGATGAAGGTAAAAACAGAGTATTCGAACCCTTTGTGGAAATTAACTGGCTGCATAATACAAAAACTTTTAGTACGCAAATGGATGGTGTCGAGGTTAAACTGGCCGGGACCCGAAATATTGGTGAGATTAAAACGGGTGTTGAAGGGCAGCTCAGTCCAAATGTTAATCTGTGGGGTAATATTGCCCAGCAGCTCGGCGATAAGGGGTACAGCGACACACAAGCTATCATAGGTATAAAGTATATTTATTGATATGCGAAAAAGAGCCTGTCAGTAATTCTGTATAACTGCCAATATATTAAAGGTGATCGCTCAGGCGGTCACCGAACTCGATAATAAAACGGCTCATTGCTAACCTCCAGTTTTGAGCGCATTGGGGCATATCCGCGCTGCCAGCTCCTGTTCGATCCGAGCCACTTCGTGCTGCAGCAACTGAACTCTCTGGATTACATCGATATTTACAAGGACTTCATCCGCACGTTACGACAGTTGCCACCGGCGACCATTCTGAGTTGTGAGTACGATCCGTTGCGCGATGAGGCCGAGCATTATGCCCTGCGTCTGCGGGAGGATGGGGGCACGGTGCGCTGTGAGCGGAAAGAGACAGAACCCTCTCCCAAAGGAGAGGGACTGTTAATTAGCGCCCGGCAACGGTGACAAAGCGGGTTTCCAGATAGGACTCGATGGCTTCGCTGCCGCCTTCGGTACCGTGGCCAGAGTCTTTAACCCCGCCAAACGGCGTTTCCGGCAGGCCGAAACCGATATGGTTGATGCTGAGCATGCCGCTTTCCACATCCCGGCCCAACGCCGTCACCGTAGCGATACTCCGGCTGTAGGCATAGGCCGCCAGACCGTAAGGAAGGCGATTGGCTTCGGCAATGGCTTCCTCATAGCTGGCGAACGGGCGCAGCAGGGCGATCGGGCCAAAGGGTTCTTCAGACATCGCTCGCGCACTCAGTGGCACGTCGCGCAATACCGTCGGTTCGAAGAAGTTGCCGGGGCCGGCCACGCGCTTGCCACCGGTGGTGGCTTTGGCGCCTTCGGCGATGGCATCCTTCACGAAGGCCTCAATGGCGTCCACGCTGCGTTGCAGCACCATCGGCCCCATAGTCACACCGTCCTGCAACCCATTGCCCATTTTGATTTCACGCACCGCAGCGGTGAACTTCTCGACAAAGGCCTCATAAACGCCTTGCTGGATCAGGAAGCGGGTTGGGGCGATGCACACCTGGCCAGCATTACGGAACTTGGCCTGCGCCAGTTCTTTCGCAGCCGTATCAAGATCGGCATCGTCAAAAATCAGCACCGGTGCATGACCGCCCAGCTCCATGGTGGCTTTTTTCATATGCTGCCCGGCCAGTGCCGCCAAATGCTTGCCCACGCGGGTTGAACCGGTGAACGAGATTTTGCGAATGGTCGGATGCGGGATCAGGTACTCGGAGATTTCAGCCGGGGTACCGTACACCAGTGCGATCACACCGGCAGGAATGCCCGCGTCGGCAAAGGCTCTGATCAGTTCCGCCGGCGAAGCCGGGGTTTCTTCCGGGCCTTTAATGATGATGGAACAACCTGCGGCCAATGCGGCAGAGAGTTTGCGGACGATCTGGTTGATCGGGAAGTTCCATGGGGTAAACGCGGCAACCGGCCCCACCGGCAGCTTCAGGGTTTGCTGCTGAACGTCCTGGCTGCGGGACGGGATTATCTGGCCGTAGGTGCGGCTGGCTTCTCCGGCAAACCAGTCAATCACGTCCGCCGAGTTAAGAATTTCCACCTTGGCCTGCGCCACAGGTTTGCCTTGTTCCTGGCTCATGATTGCGGCAATTTTATCTGCACGCTCACGAAACAGTGCCGCGGCTTTACGCATCAGATTGGCCCGCTGGTAAGCGGAAGTTTCGCGCCAGACTTTAAAACCGCGTTCGGTTGCGGCCAGCGCCAGATCGAGGTCGGCTGTGGTGGCGTGTGCCACGCTGCCAATCACCTCATCGGTAGCGGGGTTGGTGACCTGCGTGGTTTTACCGGCGACTGCGTTGCGCCATTGTCCGTCGATATAGAGTTGAGTATCTGGATACATTGTTGCCTCTTACTTTCAGGGGGTTAAAGACTGGTTTCCCACTCTGCGGCAGGATAATCAAGGCGTCGATGCTGACTGGCAGGCATTGAACATCGGATAAAACACCCTACGCGTAATGAACCGCAGCGTCCAGCGCACCGCGTGCGCCACTACTCAAACTATGCCGCTTTGACTATCATACAGCCATCAATGGCATTGAAGCAGGGCGGTACGGTGCAGGGTGTTCCAGAGCAGTTTCCCTTTGAAAAGGACAGTGCGCAGTTCCGGCAGTTATCGCAGGTGCCGGGCGTGGAGCTTTATCACGCCCATATAGAACGCTATGCCTTTGAACCCCATAGCCATAATGCTTTTGCTATAGGTACCGTCGATTTTGGTGCCGAGCGTTTCCGCTATCGTGGCGCGCAGCACCGGGCGGCACCAGGTTCGCTGGTGTTGATGAACCCGGACGAACTGCATACCGGTGAAGCCGAAACCCCTGGTGGCTGGAACTACCGCATGCTTTATCTGGAACCGGATACGCTGGAGTTGCTGTCGGGTGAACAGGGATTCTGGTTCACCGATGCGGTGCGCCAGGACGTGCAGGCGGCACAACAATTGTCCGCCACGCTGGTCGCACTATGGCAGGCCAACGATCCGCTGACCATTGATCATTTGCTGGCGCAGGTGGTAGACATCATCCGCCCGCATATCCAAGTGGCGCGCCCATTAAAGGCAGAAGCGGCGCACCGTTTTGATATCGTCAAAAGTTACCTGCAGGATAACTTCTCTGCCGTAATTACTCTGGATCAGTTGGCGGCACTGGTTTCCCTCAGCCCTTATCATTTTTTGCGTAAGTTCAAAGCCCAATATCATGTTTCCCCTCAGCAAATGCTGATGGCGATCCGCCTGTCGCAGGCCAAGCAGATGCTGGCGCGCGGTATGCCTGCGGCACAGGTGGCGGCGGCGGCGGGGTTAACCGATCAGGCGCATTTGACCCGTGCTTTTGCTAGTCGTTACGGTGTCACGCCAGTGCGTTATCAAAAACAGGTCAGGAATCCTTGAAAAGATGGGCCAGCGGAAGCACCACCTGAAGGGTGCCAAACAACCTGCAATAATTTAAGGCCAATTAGTGGCCTTATATTGTTTCCGCCTTTACTGTCAAAGTTGACCTAAGTATGTGACTGCTGATTGTTCTCTCTCCAGGATGTATTTGTCGTTAACGTTATAATTCTTTTTTATGCTGCATTAGCAAAATTATCTGGCAACTCATGCAGGAGTGTTTGCTATGCACAGAATTTTAACTTTAGCCGTGGATAGTCTCTGAAATTTTAGTTGATATAAATCTTAATGGAAATTATTATCATTTGCGTTTTTGCATTCAGAATAATGAAATGAAAAATGATTAAGAACACTCCCAACTCCTGAGGATCTCCATTTTATGGGCGCTCGAAATTTTAGAACCTTTATGATGCTCGCCATTTTTTTAATCATGCCTGGTATCACCAGCGCGGCCACGACCACATTAACCGATGTTCTGGGGCGGCAGGTTACGCTTGATACCCCCGTCAAAAGGGCGGTTTTGGGGTTTTACTTTGAGGACTACATGGCCGTGGGTGGGGAGGCGGCATACGAGCGTGTCATCGGCATTTCTCGTGAAGCCTGGCGGGGAAAGGTGCCCGCAAATTGGAATATGTATGTTAAACACCAGCCATCACTGGCTCGTATCGCTGACATTGGCGAGGTAGATCTCCATAATATCTCTCTTGAGAATATAATATCATTGAAACCGGACGTCATTATTTTGGCTGAATGGCAATACGTTGCTTTGAAACATGAGGTCTCACGCCTGGAGGAATTAAAAATCCCAGTGGTCGTGGTAGATTACAACGCACAAACTGTCGAAAGGCATGTCAGCTCTACAAAAATATTCGGCATACTCACGGGGCAAGAAAAACGTGCTCAGGAATTATCAGAATTTTACGCTAATAACATTGCTGACGTGCAGCGTAGAGTTAATGCATCAGGATTAAAGAAACCCAAGGTTTATATTGAGTTTGGGAATAAAGGGCCTGGCGATTATTCGTTCACCTACGGTAAGAATATGTGGGGGGCGATGCTGAAGCTTGCCGGAGCAGACAATATTGCCGAACCCTTTTTTGAGTGGTGGGGTGTGATTAACCCAGAACAGCTTCTGTTTGCCAAGCCTGATGCTATTTTTATCTCCGGCAGAGAAAACAATCAGGTTTCGTCAGCGCTATCAATGGGGGTGGGAGTTGATAAAAATACGGCTGTTCAACAGCTTATAGGTTTTTCCACTCGTAATGGCTGGAGTTCATTGCCGGCGATAAAAAACAAGCAATTATTCGGTGTTTACCAGGGCGCATCAAGAACGCTTTCCGACTTCGCCATGATTCAGTTTATTGCCAAATCACTTTATCCAGAACAGTTTAAAGATGTTGACCCGGTCGAGAATTACCTGGATTACTACGGAAAATATTTACCGGTAAAACCGGAGGGGACATTTGCTGTTGCCGCATGGGAATAAAGTCATCCGCCCATGATGAGATGAGACCTGCAAATATTCAGTTCGATTTGCGAAGTGTTTACCAGACCGACTAAAACAGCAATTTGCTACAATATTCCTCTGCACGAGCAGGTTAGGCTGGCGCCAGATTTAATTCATGGGGCCAGCCTGCTGCGCCTGGTCGTTGATGGAGTCACTATGTTTATTGGCGTGTTATTTGCCCTGTCTGCAGGGTTGATGTGGGGATTGATTTTTGTCGGTCCGGTTATGATCCCTGAATATCCGGCGGCGTTGCAGTCTACCGGGCGTTATTTGGCCTTTGGGTTGATCGCTTTGCCGCTGGCGTGGTTTGATCGTCAGCGTCTAAAAAAGTTACAACGTAACGATTGGTTGGAAGCGTTGAAACTGACGGCGATCGGTAACCTGTTGTATTACCTGTGCCTTGCCAGCGCCATTCAGCGCACCGGGGCGCCCATGTCCACCATGATTATCGGGACGCTGCCGGTGGTGATCTCGGTGACCGCCAACCTGTTTTACAGCCGGCACGACGGGCGACTTTCGTGGCGTAAACTGACACCGGCGCTGGTATTGATCGCCTGCGGGTTGGCGTTGGTTAACCTTGCCGAGTTGCGGGGTAATACGGCACCGATGGATGTCTGGCGTTATATCAGTGGGTTTGGGCTGGCATTGCTGGCGGTGGCTTGCTGGACCTGGTTCCCGCTGCGCAATGCCCGCTGGCTGCGAAACAACCCGAGCCAAAGGCCTGCCACCTGGGCGACCGCGCAAGGGCTGGTCACCTTACCGCTGGCGTTGGTGGGCTATCTATTGGTTTGCGGGCAATTGGCTTTAACCCAGCCGACGTTTGCGCTGCCGTTTGGGCCAAAGCCGGAAGTGTTTGTTCCCTTGATGATCACCATTGGCATACTGTGCTCGTGGATTGGTGCCCTGTGCTGGAATGAGGCGAGTCAACGCTTGCCGACGGTATTGGTGGGGCCGCTGATCGTCTTCGAAATACTGGCCGGACTGGCTTACACCTTTATGTTGCGTCAGGCCTGGCCACCGCTGTTGACGCTGGGCGGTATCAGTTGCCTGATTATCGGCGTGATTTATGCGATGCGGATTAAGCCGCAGCCAGTGGTGGTGGCTCTGGCCACCAAAGAGTGAAGCCTGCCGCTGGCAGCGGCAGGCAGTCAACTCAAGATTTCCGGTGATGAATGATCTCTTCGGCCACGTTGCGCGGTGCCTCTGCGTAGTGGCTGAACTCCATGGTGTAGGTGGCGCGTCCCTGTGACATGGAACGCAGCGTGGTTGAATAGCCAAACATCTCGGATAACGGCACCTTGGCGTGGATCCCCTTACCACCGCCGCCCGGAATGTCCTCCATGCCTTGCACCAGACCGCGCCGCGATGACAGGTCGCCCATGACGCTACCGGCGTAATCCTCGGGTGTTTCCACTTCTACCAACATGATCGGCTCAAGGATAACCGGGTCGGCCTGGCGACAAGCTTCTTTAAAGCCGAAGATCGCCGCCATGCGGAAAGCCTGTTCCGAAGAGTCGACGTCGTGGTAAGAGCCGAAGGTCAGATGTACCTTGACATCCACCACCTGATAACCGGCCAGTACGCCGGTATTTAGCGCTTCCAGCACGCCTTTTTTCACCGCCGGGATAAACTCGCCTGGGATCACGCCGCCCTTGATCTCATCGAAAAACTCGAAGCCCTTGCCAGGCTCATTGGGTTCCACGGTAAACACCACGTGGCCGTACTGGCCTTTACCTCCGGACTGGCGCACGAACTTGCCTTCTACATCGGCCACGCGCTTGCGGATGGTTTCGCGGTAAGACACCTGCGGTTTGCCGGTGGTGGTCGCCACGCCAAACTCACGCCGCATGCGGTCGACGATGATTTCCAGGTGCAGTTCACCCATGCCGTAAATAATGGTCTGGCCAGAATCCTCGTCCGTGCGAACGCGGAACGACGGATCTTCCGAAGAGAGGCGTTGCAGGGCGATCCCCATCCTTTCCTGGTCGGCCTTGGTTTTAGGCTCAATCGCCTGAGCGATCACCGGTTCAGGGAACACCATTTTTTCCAGCGTGATAATGGCGTTAGGGTCACACAGCGTGTCGCCGGTGGTGACGTCTTTTAGTCCCACGCAGGCGGCGATATCACCGGCATGCAGTTCTTCGACATCTTTACGGTCATTGGCGTGCATTTGTACGATACGGCCAATGCGTTCTTTCTTGTCTTTCACCGGGTTATAGACGCTGCTGCCTTTGGTCAGCACGCCGGAATAGACCCGCACGAAGGTCAGTTGGCCGACGAAGGGGTCGGTCATCAGCTTGAAGGCCAGCGCCGAGAATTTTTCGTCGTCGGCAGCCCGGCGAATGACAATCTTGTCTCGCTCGTCATGGCCTTCCATCGGTGGAACATCGAGCGGCGAAGGCATCAGTTCAATCACCGCATCCAGCATGCGCTGAACGCCCTTGTTACGGAAGGCCGAACCACACAGCATCGGCTGGATTTCGCCGGCCACGGTGCGCAAGCGCAGGCCACGGACGATCTCTTCTTCGCTCAACGGCACCTGATTGAGGTATTTGTCCATCAGCTCTTCCGAGCCTTCGGCGGCGGCTTCGATCATTTTATCCCGCCACTCCTGCGCGGAGTCGCGCAATTCTGCCGGGATCTCTTCAAAGCTGAAGCTCATGCCTTGCGTTGCCTCATCCCACAGGATGGCCTTCATGCGCACCAAATCCACCACGCCGGTGAAATGGTCTTCGGCGCCAATCGGGATAACGATTGGCACCGGGTTGGCTTTCAGCCGTTCAATCATCATTTTGCGCACGCGGAAAAAGTCGGCACCCACGCGGTCCATTTTATTGACGAACGCCAGCCGCGGAACCTTGTATTTATTGGCCTGACGCCAGACCGTCTCCGATTGCGGCTGTACGCCGCCCACAGAGTCATAGACCATTACCGCGCCGTCCAGCACGCGCATGGAACGTTCGACCTCTATGGTGAAATCCACGTGCCCTGGGGTGTCGATAATATTGATGCGATGCTGCGGATAATTATGCTGCATGCCGTTCCAGAAACAGGTGGTCGCCGCCGAAGTAATGGTGATGCCGCGTTCCTGCTCCTGTGCCATCCAGTCCATGGTGGCGGCGCCGTCGTGCACTTCGCCCAGCTTGTGACTGACCCCGGTGTAAAACAGAATCCGCTCGGTAGTAGTGGTTTTTCCGGCATCGATGTGCGCCGAGATGCCGATATTGCGGTAGCGTTCAAGGGGGGTAGTACGTGCCATAATTAACCTTTCTTAGCCGCGATAAACCGCTGCGGCTCAAACAGTATGAATAATTATGATAATCCTCTGTGGGTTATCTCCGGACGGGTGAATGTTTACACCGATCACAGACTAATCGTAGTTGATGAAAGGGGTTTTGGTATTCGATAGCTGCGATAGGTTTTTCATTCGGACGTGCGGATAATAAAGCGCGAACGGGATCAAAATTCGAAAATGACAGGGGCACCAAGGCACCCCTGAGTTTTATTCGGCAAAGATATGCGCCTGGCCAATGATATTCAGATTGACGTGTGAACCGGGGCGGAGACCTTCGCGGCTGATGGTTTTAATCTCTATCGCGGTATTACTGCCGGTCATATGCAGATTTAAGGTCGAGACGAAACCGGCAAAATCAATACCGGTCACCACCGCCTGGCTCTGTTGCTGTGGCTCGGACTGGTTAATCTGGATCTGCTCAGGGCGAAGCATGATGCGAGCCGGGCCACGGCGCTGACGATCGTCAACGGCAATCCGTCCTAATGCGCAATCGGCCCAGCCTTGTTCCAGCTCAGCGGAAAGCACCAGTGTTTCGCCTAAAAAAGTGGCGGTCGGTTCGTCCACCGGCCTTAGGTAAAGATCTTGCGGCGGCCCGATCTGCGCCAATCGGCCATTGCGCATTACGGCCACCTGATCGGCAAACGACAAGGCTTCGGTTTGATCGTGGGTCACCAGAATCGACGCGACTTTGGCTTCGGCCAGCAGTTCCGCCACCGCTTTGCGGGTCGCGGCCCGCAGGCCGGTATCCAGCGCGGAGAAGGGTTCGTCCAGCAACATCAACTTGGGTTGCTGAGACAGCGCACGGGCCAGCGCCACCCGCTGTTGTTGACCACCGGAAAGCTCATGCGGCCACAGCGCCCCCAGGCGGCGATCCAGCGCCACCATCTCCATCAGGGCATCAATACGCAATTGCTTGTCACGCTTGCTGCCTTTCAGGCCGAAACCGATATTGCCGGCCACGGTAAAGTGCGGAAATAATGCGCCGTCCTGGGGGACAAAACCAATGCCGCGCAGGTGTGCCGGTACCCAGCCGCTGTCGTTGGCCATCGTTTGCCCTTGCAGCATCACCTGGCCGCTGTCCGGTATTTCAAAACCGGCAATAATACGCAACAGGGTGGTTTTCCCCGAACCGGAAGGGCCGACAATCGCTGTACGACTGCCTGGTACCACGTTTAAATCAACATGCTCCAGCACCTTGACCGAGTTATAGGATTTACCGATGCCTTGCAGTTCAAGCGTGCTCATAATCCCGCCGTACGTTTGGATTGAGAATAAAGAAGCCAGGTCAGTGGCAATGACAACACCACCATAATCAGGGCGTAGGGTGCGGCCGCCACATAGTCGATCTCGCTGGTCAGCGCCCAGAAGCCGGTGGCCAGTGTGCGGGTACCATTGGGAGCCAGCAGCAGCGTGGCGGTCAGCTCATTGACGATCGCAAGAAACACCAAGGCGGCACCAGCGGCCGCACCGGGGGCTGCCAGACGCAGCGTGGTGCTCCATAATGCTGCCGCCGGCGAACGCCCGAGGCTACGGGCCACGTTTTCCAGCTCGACCGGTGCCTGGGCAATACCCGCGCGCAGATTGATCAACGCCCGTGGCATAAACATCAGCAAGTAGGCCAGCAGCAGGGTGATTTCAGTCTGATAAATCGGCCGGAAGCTGTGAATGGTGATGGTCACCAGCGCCAGTGCTACCACAATGCCGGGCAGTGAACTGGTGATGTAATTACAACCTTCCAATACCCGATATATCCGTGCCGGGTAGCGTACCGACAGCCAGGCCATAGGGATGGCGCACAGCGTGATCAGCAGCGCACCACTGGCGGCCAGTGACAGTGTTTGCAGCAAGGCAGGTAGCAATTCGCTGTTGCGCCACACTTCAAGGCCACCCAAGGTCAACCAACGAGTCAAGGTGATGAAAGGCACACCCAGCGCCAACGCGGTGAGGCTCAGGGGAAGCAGCAGGCTGAACAGGGTGGTGATAGGCCCAAGGCGATAAGCCGTTTGACTGCGAGCGCTGCCGGAACCGACGCGGGCATAACGTGCCCGCCCACGGCTGATGGCTTCCAACATCAATAATCCCAGGCAGCACAGTACCAGCACCCCTGCCAGCATATTGGCCGCCGGGCCGTTAAATGTGGACTGGAACTGGTCGAAAATAGCGGTGGTGAAGGTGTCAAAGCGGATCATGGCATACAGACCGTACTCGGCCAGCAGGTGCAGCGCGATCAGCAGCGAACCGCCCCAAACCGCCAGCTTTAGCTGTGGCAGCACCACGCGGAAAAACACGGCCAGCGGACGTGTACCGAGCGAAGTGGCGACGTCTTCAATACCGGGATCCAACCGGCGTAATACCGCAGCGGTCGGCAGATAAATAAAGGGGAAGTAGGCGATGACCGAAATAAACACCCCGGCCCCCAACCCATGCATCGAAGGTACCAGGCTGATCCAGGCGTAGCTTTGCACGAAAGCCGGCACCGCCAGCGGCGCGGTGGCCAATAATGACCAAACGCGACGGCCTGGCAGCGTAGTGCGTTCGGTTAGCCAGGCCAGCGCTACCCCCAGAATGGCGCAAATCGGCAGGGTGAACACCACCAACAGCAGAGTGTTCAGCAGCAGTTCGGCCACCCGGGGGCGAAATACCAGAGCTTTTACCGTTGGCCAACCGGTTTCAAACGCCACGCTAATGACAAACCCCAGCGGCAATAGCGCCAGCAGAGAGAGTAAAATGGCGACCGCCACGATAAACAACCCGGGCCGTTGATGGCGGCGGGCCGAAGTATACCGTGGCTTTAAGCTGGCGGCGTTGAAACCTGTATTCGACATAGGGCTAAAAACTCTCTGTACCAATCAACCGGTTTACATCAGCCCGGCTTGAGTCATCAGTTCGACCACTTTTTTACCGTTCAATGCAGAAGCGTCAACTTTTGGCGCGTCCAGTTCTTTCAGCGGAACCAGTTTCGGATTAGAAGCTGCGTTGACGCCAACTGCATATTCAAAGGCATTGTTGGTGCGCAGGATCTCTTGGCCGTTTTTACCGGTGATCCACTTGATGAATTCTTGTGCCTGCTTTTGGTGCTTGCTGGAGGCCAGCACGCCACCGCCGGAGATGCTGACGAACGCACCCGGATCCTGATGTTTAAAGTAATACAGTTTAATATTTTTACTGTTCTCGCCAGTCTTGGCACCATCGACGAACGGATAATAATGGTAGATCACGCCGCTGTCGATTTGGCCGGCATTAACCGCTTTCATGACGGTGCTATTGCCTTTATAAGCGGTGAAGTTGGTTTTCATCGCCTTCAGCCACTCCAGCGTGGCTTTTTCGCCTTTCAGCTCCAGCAGTGCGCTGACAATTGCCTGGAAATCTGCCCCTGAAGGTGAGGCGGCCCAGCGGCCTTTCCATTCTGGCTTGGCCAGATCCAGCAGTGACTTGGGCAACTGTGCTTCGGTCAGCTTCGCCGGGTTGTAGACGAATACCGTTGAGCGGGCGGCAATGCCAATCCAGCGACCGTGTTGCGGACGGTACTGAGGTTCAACCTGTGCCAGCGTCGCAGCATCCAGAGGCGCAAACAGCTTGGCGTTATCCACCAATACCATCGACGGGGAGTTTTCCGTTAAAAAAACGTCGGCAGGGGATGCGCTGCCTTCTTGCACCAGTTGGTTGCCCAACTCGCTGTCGCCGCCGTTACGTAGGGTCACTTTAATGCCGGTGTCTTTGGTAAAACCGTCCACCCAAGATTTCACCAGGTTTTCGTGTTGGGCGTTATAAATAATAATGCCTTCATCCGGGGACGCCCCATTGGCCGAGAAGGCCAGCATCATGGACGATGCCAACAGGGCAATCGGGCCGAGAGAAGAGAAACGCAGCTTCATACAGTCATCCTTTTTAGAGAGTGCAAAGAAGAAGAAAAACCTAATGTGCCTAACGGGCGTTGGGCTGCCCCGATTGTATATAAGAACATTAATAATGATAGTGAAAACGATTCGTATTAGTTTATTTTTGGTTTTAGCTCCAATAATCATCTCGTCTTAAGGAAAAATTAAGCTTCTCGGATATGACTGAGTCTGTCACCTAATTTCATAAGTATTTATAATGTATGAAAAATAGCTAAAGGCAGGCTGGAGTAAGGGTTTCGGCAGCCCAGCCACACGGCAGGGGCAACAACCTTGCCAACAGGTCGAAGATTGGTTGGGGAAAAGCTACTCTGGAGGCTTCGGTTGACGACAAAACCAAAGCTACGCGGTCAAACCCTATGCGAAGGGCGCCAGGGGCCGCTGTACGATAAAAACGTGTATATCATCGCGCACTGACGATTTAATAATGCGGTTTAGGAGGAATCCGGCCCGCTGTTAATAGTTTTTTCTAAATGTTTCATAAACGGTAAACCATATTTTTACCCGAAAATAAAAAACCGCGCCTATACTGCCCCCCGTAGTTTATATGCAGTATCTCGTTTGGCGAGGCTCCTATACAAACACAGGTTACTGATCTGACGACATCGAGAGATGCCCAAGGTTAAGACAGGCTTTATCGGATTAAGGTTCAGCCCAAGGTAACTTCTGATGAATACATCAGATACGTTGTATAGTGCTAAAACCTGGACGCGGAGATAGGCTGTCTGCACTCCCTCTGTGGTTAACGCCCCTATGCGATTCGCTGTTGAAGTTCAAACAGAAATAGGGACTAACATAATGAAGTCACATCACAACACACCATCCCCGGCGCTGATCTCAGCTGAAACTCTTGATGAGTCTTCGGTGGCAGGCTATATGAACGCCGATTTCATTACCATTCCTGGTAATATGACGGTCAATAAGGCAAAAGAATATTTTCTTTCGCAACTTAAAACCGACGAAATTCCGACTCAACTGTTTGTTACCGCCGACGATTATCATTTGCGCGGCACACTTTCGGTAAAAAAATTACTGCAATGCGAAGATAACGATAAAGCCGTTGGCGTAATGATCAACCACAGCTATTTTCAGGTTTCACCCGATGATGACCGCAACGATGTTGCGCATTTATTGGGTAAGGGCGGGCTGGACGTGGTGCCGGTGGTGGTCAATAAAACCCTGGTAGGCGTGTTGGGTGAAAAAGAAATTGCCCGGCTGATTGAAGACGAAAATACCGAGGATGCACAGCGCCAGGGTGCCAGTCTGCCGCTGGATAAACCTTATCTGGAAACCAGCCCTTGGGCATTATGGCGCAAGCGTTCGGTATGGTTACTGATGTTGTTTGTCGCCGAAGCCTACACAGGGAATGTGCTAAAGGCATTTGAAGAACAGTTGGAAGCGGCGATCGCGCTGGCGTTCTTTATTCCCTTGTTGATCGGCACTGGCGGCAACAGCGGAACCCAGATTACCTCCACGCTGGTTCGCGCCATGGCTCTGGGTGAGGTCAGTCTGCGTAACCTGGGCGCGGTGATCCGCAAAGAGGTTTCTACCTCCTTATTGATCGCGGTCACCATCGGTGTCGCCGCCTGGGTCCGCGCCTGGATCATGGGGGTGGGCATGGACGTGACGATGGTGGTCAGCCTGTCGCTGGTGGCGATCACCGTCTGGAGCGCCATTGTCTCCTCGATTATCCCAATGCTGCTCAAGAGGCTGGGGATTGATCCGGCAGTGGTGTCGGCCCCCTTTATCGCCACCTTTATTGATGGCACTGGCCTGATTATTTACTTCAAGATAGCTCAGTATATTCTGGGGATTTAAACCGCCATCCGCTCCGTGTCGTAGCCGGGGCGGGTATTTTATCTCACTGAAAAGGAGGAACGTAAATACTCATGAGTAATGACAATCCCCGTTTTTTAATTAAAGGGGCTTCTATCGATAATAGTTAACCGAGGAAAAAATAATGGGAAATATGACAATTTTTGTAGGATTCCTGAGCATTATCAGCTCACTGGGCTTGTTAGCGGCCTATATGAGCACTAAATGGGATGATTAATGAACGCTAAAGATCCGCCTGGATGCATCCTCCCCGAAGGTTTTATTTACTACGGGGAGGATGCGATTAAACTCTGACCGCCCAATGGGGACTTTGGGAGTATAACCACCATGATCCTTCTTATTCTTGGCTTACTTTATGCCATTTTGATGATCTCTGTCGGTGTGAATGAGATTTATTTTTATTCAACCGGAAAATCAGAATTCCTGCCTAGTTTAATACTGACATTCTCGGGTACTATGCTGCTGGTTGCTTTTGTCTGGCAATGGTCGACTAAAATAAAAAAATGAAATACCTATTTGAATGTGAGCCGTAAAATGCAAAACGAAAAAGAGTCCGTTGCCAGAAATTCCATGATAGCCAGCGGGCTATTGGCAGCCGGTAAATTTATTGCCGGTATTTTTACCGGCAGTATTGGACTTATTTCCGAAGGGATCCACTCGCTTACCGATTTTGTTGCCACCAGCATTACCTGGCTGGCGGTGCGTATCAGCGACAAACCGGCCGATGATGACCACCATTTTGGCCATGGCAAAGTCGAAAACCTGGCGGCGTTGTTTGAAGTGCTGCTGCTGTTGGGGGCGGCGGGCTGGATTGTTTATGAGGCCGGTAAAAGTCTGTTGGGGGAGGCCCATGAAATTGTCGCCGCTCCGGTGGTGATTGTCGTGCTGTTGATCTCGATTGTGGTCGACTTTTTCCGCGTCAGGGCGCTTAATCGCGTAGCTAAGGCTACCGACAGTGCGGCGCTGGAAGCCGATGCACTGCATTTCTTCTCCGATATGCTTGCCTCTGTCGTGGTGCTGTTAGGCATGGTGTTTGTGATGCTGGGCTTCACCCGCGCAGATGCCATCGCCGCGCTAATCGTCGCGGGTTTTATCGTAGTGGCGGCGGTGAAATTGGGTAAGCGCTCGTTTGATTCGCTAATGGACACGGCACCGGCCGGCACCAAGGAAGAGATCGGTGTCTTGCTAGAGTCCTTCCCGGCGATACTGGCCACGGAAAATATCCGCATTCGTAACGCCGGTGCCATCTTGTTTATTGAGGTTACCGTCGCTGTCTGTCGCACTTTACCGCTGGAGCGCATCAACGCGTTGAAGCAGTCAATTGCCGAACGGCTGGAACAGCAATATGCCAATGCTGAAGCCACGGTAATCGCTAATCCACAAACCCGTAGTGACGAAGACATGGCGACGCGCATCCGGGTGATCGCCGCCAACCACGGCGCGGTTGTGCAAAATCTGGCGTTGCAGCAACTGTCAGAACGCATGTCGATAAGCATGGATCTGGCCGTGCCGGCCAGTGCCAACGTGGCGCAGGCGCATGAAATTGCCAGTGAGATTGAAACGCTGTTACGGCAGGCGATTGGTGAGGATACGGAGATCGAAACCCACCTGGAACCCCAGACAAATCACTGGATCGCCAGCGAGGATGTCGCGCCGGAGCAACTGGCTAGCATTCGTCAGATATTGGAAACGGTGGTGGAAAAAGGCGAAATGGTGCAGGACGTTCATAACATCCGCGCACGTAAAACCGCTGGCGGTATTATCGTCAATTTCCATTGTCGGGTTTCCCCGGCGGTTTCCATCGCGTCAGCGCATGCGGCGGTAGACAGCATAGAGCGCCAGTTACGGGCGCTTTACCCGAGCATTTCGCGGGCGGTGGGACATGTAGAACCGATTAAACCCAAATCGGTTGTTTGAATCCGGTACCGCAGCTTCCTGGAAAGGCCGCCCGCAGGCGGCCTGGAAAAGTTAGTCCAGATTCAGTCGTGCAGTAAGGGTGGAAATCTCACGGCGCCATTGCTGCTGCAACTGCGTTTTTTGATGTTTTGGCTTGCGAGCCAAATCCTCCTGTAGTTTGCTTTCCAGTTCAAACAGCGCGGCCAACAGCCGTTCCTCGTCATCGTGCTGCAACGGACGATTGACGGTATCCTGACTTGGGATAGTCATAGTGACAGCGTCACGTTCTTCTGCCAGGCGGGCGTAAACGGGTTCCAGATCCTGCCACTCTTCCAGCCGCTGATGGTCAATCAACCAGAAACGGTTGCAGCTATTTTCGATCAGCATTCGGTCATGAGTGACCAATATGACTGCGCCGTCAAACTGGCGTAAAGTCTCCGCCAACTCCTCCTTGCCTTCCATATCCAGATGGTTGGTGGGTTCGTCGAGTAACAACAGCGAATGGTTAGCCAGCGTCAGGCCGACAAACAGCAGGCGTGAACGCTCTCCGCCGCTCAGGGTGCTGATGCGTTGCTGATGACGCAGATAGGGGAAACCGGCACCAATCAACGCCATCTTCCGCTGCTCTTCGGTCAACGCTGCAAAGTGGGTTAATGCTCCACTCAGCGTGTCGTCATCGTGCAGTTGCTGCAGGCTTTGATCGTAATACCCAATGCGTACCCGCGGGTGGAACACCGTTTCCCGCAGGGTTACGTCCTGATATTCCCGCCACAGATGATGCAGCAGGGAAGATTTTCCACAGCCGTTGCGTCCGACGATGGCGATGCGGTCACCGCTTTTGACCCGCAATGGGTCGAGGCGGAACAGCACCGGTGCGTCAACTGCCGGGCGAACTTCCATGGGTGGCAGGGCCAGCAGGCGATCGGCATCCAGCGCTTCACCTTTTAGCCTGAGCCGCCACTGGCTGCCTGCGCTCAGCGTGGTTTGCTCCTCCTTGAGTCGGTCAACGCGCTTTTCCATTTGCTTGGCCTTGCGGGCCAGATCTTCGTTGTCGTAAACCTTGCCCCAAATGGCCAGCCGATGGGCGCTTTTCGCCACCCGATCGATCTCTTTTTGCTCCGCCTGACGGCGATGGGCATCCGCCGCATCCTGTTCCTCCAGCGCCTTGCGTGCAGCAGTGCAGGGTAAGCGGAAGAATTGCAGGGTCTTGTCGCGTAAAATCCAGGTGCAGTTAGTGACCTGATCCAGTAGATAGCGATCGTGGGACACCAGCACAAAGCTGCCGGGCCAGCTTTGCAGGAACCGCTCCAGCCACAGCAAAGTAGGAAGATCCAGATGGTTGCTGGGCTCATCCAGCAGTAGCAGGTCCGGTTGACAGATTAATGCTCGTGCCAGCAGCAGACGCGTGTGCTGGCCGCCACTCAGGGTACCTGCGGTCAGCGTCCATGACGGTGGCGCAAAACCCAGGCTGGAAAGCAGAACCTCAGCCTGCCAACTTTCACTGATACGCTGATTTTCAGGCAGCCGTGCCAGTACCGCATCCAGCAGGGTACGGTCGTGCAGGGCTTCAGGTAGGTGCTGTTCTACCCGTGCCATCAGACACTGGTGGGAAGGGGTGACGCTGCCGGTACCGGCACGCAGATCGCCGCTGAGGATTTTAAGCAGGGTGCTTTTGCCACAGCCGTTATGGCCGATTAAACCGATGCGGTCACCTTTCTTCAGGCTGAAGGAAACCTCAACCAGCAGAGGGCCGAAATTGTTGTCGTAACCGACAGATTGTGCAGATAGTAATGTGGTCATTGCTTACTCAAGAGTTACAGGCATGCAGATGCCTATCGTCAAACATCGCTGACGACAACCCGGTAAGCCGGAGGGAAGGAACTTCAGATTTTAGTCAGCTTCGCTCAAGCCTGGGTTATCGCAGCACGATACCGGTAATGCTTGAGCAGCAGCGATTACTATAGAAGTGTGAGTAAAAAAACAATTCACACATCGGCATAGTAATCCTCCTTTTATTTCGTTGGTTAATGAGTGAGCTGAGTATAGAGTGCTTTGACCGCTTACGCCACTGTAAATCCTTCAGGTTATCAGTGTAGTAAGCGGAACACTCTGTCGGGAATATGCAGACAGAGGCGACGGTGCGGATAATCATGCTGAATGGGAGTAATACTGATATTTAAGCGCAGATTAAGCAGTTATCATAATCACAGTTTATGATTAGCCAAGCTTGACGGTAAATACCGGCCAGCTTGTTTCGTCTGTCTATCATGCAAACGCTGAGCACCGAATTTATGTTAAAGCCCCGTCAGATTATTCTTTTCCTGTTCCTGCTGTTTGGCTTGCAGTTAGCGCCGTTGGTCAGCGTCGCTGCACAAGATGGTGCCCCAGTGGCAGAGAGCCCGCCGGACCCTGCGACCGCACTGAAGAGTTATCAAAAGCAGTTGGACAGCATCAAGCAGCAGGTCTCCAAAGCCGATAACGATAACCAGCTTAGTAAACTGAAGCTGGCTACCGACGATCTGGCCGCAGGGCTTGATAAACTGGCAACTGCTCTGCAACCGGCACAAGAGAAACTGCAGGGGCAACTTGACGTATTAGGCCCGCAACCGGCCGCCGGTTCGATGGCTGAAACCACCGCCGTGGTGCAGCAGCGTAATACATTGAACAACAGTAAAAAACAGTTGGACGATGCGGTGAAACGCGCAGAGGCCATGCGGGCTGGCGCGATTGACCTGGGCCAACAAATCAGTGATTTGCGTCGCGTGGCTTTCAAAACCCAATTGGCATTGAATACCGGTAGCGTGCTTGGCAGCAAGTTTTGGTCGCCGGTGGTGCAACCTGCTGCCAGTGACGTGCAGCGATTGGACGAGTTTAATACGGCCATGAAACAGGCCTGGGATACCAGTTGGCAGGAAGAGTGGCGCTACGGTACCCTCACTCTGTTGGTATTGGCGGTGGTTATCTGGTCATGGGGCCGTTATTTCTCCGAGCGTTTTCTGGCCTGGGTGAGTATTCGTTTTCTGCCGGACGGGCGTTTACGTCGCAGCTTTATGGCGATGATGACCGTCACTGTTACGGTTATCACCACCAGTATTGCGCTGAATCTGCTGTATTTCACTTTTACCCGCGTGCAGCCTTTGTCGGGAATGTTGGAAGACTTCGCCGAAGGCTTTTATCGGTTGGGGATCTTCTGCGCACTGATTGCCGGTCTGGGCCGAGCGACGCTGTCCCTTAACCGTCCGTCATGGCGTCTGGGCACCATGGATGACGCGGTAGCCACGGGTTTACGTTATTTCTCGCCGCTGCTGGCCGGGTTAGCTTTGGCGTTTGGCTCGATTGAGCTGATCAACAACGTGGTGAGTGCCAGCCTGGGCACGACCATTTTCGGCAACGGTCTGGTTGCCGGATTAATCGGTATGGTGTTGTTGGCGATGCCGTTGCGTTCCCAGCGCATTCGTCGCCAACTGGAACAGCAGGGTGAGCACGTAGAGAAGCGCTCTACCCTCAGTGGCGTGTTGCACATGAGCACCCTGGTGTGCTCGGTGATAATCCTGTTTTCACTGCTGGTGGGGTATATCGCATTCGCCCGCTTCCTGACCTACCAGGTGATCTGGATCGCCCTGGTACTGATGGCGTTTTATTTTCTGCTGATGTTTGCCACCGATCTGTGCGGTGCGATATTTTCTTCGCAGACCGCCAGCGGCAAGATGCTTAAAAAGTCCTTCAACTTCAAAGACCGTCACCTGGAGCAAATGGCGATAATCTTCACCGCCATTGCCAAATGCTCTCTGTTGCTATTAATGATTGTCTCGCTGTTTAACGGCTCGTTCGGCACCACCACGCCCAACTCGTTGCTGGACAAGATCATTGCCATCCTCAGCGGTGAAGGGCTGCAACGACTGAATATTGTGCCGGGCAACCTGATTAACGCGGTTATTTGTCTGGCGATTGGTATCTATATTCTGCGGGTGACCCAGCGCTGGCTCAGCCAGGAACTGTTGCCGAAAACCATTTCAGACATTGGTATTCGTGCATCACTGGTCACGCTGTTCAGCAATGTGGGATACGTGCTGCTGATCCTGATCACCCTGGCGGCGCTGGGTATCCAGTGGAACAATCTGGCGTGGATCGTCAGTGCGTTGTCGGTGGGTATCGGTTTTGGTCTGCAGGAGATTGTGAAGAACTTCATTTCAGGCTTGATCCTGCTGACCGAACGCCCGGTAAAAGTGGGCGATATGATCGGTATTGGCGGTGTGGAAGGGGATGTGCGCCGTATTAACGTGCGCGCCACCGAGATCCAGCTCAGTGACCGTTCGACCATGATCGTACCCAACTCGCAGCTAATTTCTCAAAACGTGCGTAATGCCACCATGGGCAATGCACAGGGTGTGGTGACCATCGCGCTGACCTTCCCGACGGATATCGATCCGGAGCAGGTACGTAATATCTTGCTGAGTGCTTACCAGGAGTATGAAGCCATTCAGGAAACGCCTGCGCCTTATGTTCGTTTTAGCCAGCTCGGCCCGGACGGCATTATTCTTAGCGTGACCGGTTATGTAGCCAGCCCGCGCATGGTGGGTTCTACCAAAAGCGAATTGCTGTTCAATATCCTCAAGCTGCTTCGCGCGCAACGGGTCAATATGTCCAGTCCGCAAGAAGTGGTGTTTATGAAGCAACAGGCGAAAAATCTTACCAACGACGAAGAACAATCTTCGTAATAATACCCTCTCCCACAGGAGAGGGGGCTAACGACACTGAGGTGCAGAGCAAACTCAGTGCATCGGTGGTACCACGGACTGCGAGCAGCCGCTGTTGGCACTGGCGGAAGTGTTATTGCAGGTTTGTGGATCGTTATGTACGGGCGGTGGCGGTACATCCTGTGGGCCGCCTCTACCCATACAGCCGGAAAGCATCAGCATCAACAGCACAGGGAGCATTGTTTTCATCGCAGTTGTCTCCATCCTGAACACTCCCTTAAGTATAGCCATGTATCAGCGGCGATAATCTTGCCAGATGTTCCTCCTCAGGAATTTCCCCGGATTTGTGAATATGTGGGACCACGGAATGCCCGGCGCCATTCGCTTGGACTGACGCTGAAAGTAGAAGAAATATCGCAATAGATTGAGCCAGGTCCTAAATTAATTTCTACGGGAAGTTATTTTAAATTGTCAACTTTCCCAGTTAATGCATTCCCAGAAGAATTGCAAAAATACTGTTTGATCCACTAAGGCGTATGGGATGTCTTAAATGGTCAGAAACCATACAGACTTTTGTTTGATTCCTCACTTTATCGTCGTGGAATTTATTAATTCATTGATACTTAATGTATTTTATCTATTTCATTTCTGAGTTGAGGGCATTTCACGGGCTGTGTCCCAACCCTAACACCATCTAAACCAAGGTGAAATTTTATGATTTCACTTTTAATTTCACATTAACAACCCGTGTCTTGGCCTTAATGTTATTTTTTTTCACATGCCAGCGTGCAACTTTAGCGCTACTCTGACCAGGCCGTGTCTAATTAAGGAAGATGCCATGTGGAATATGCAAACTAACATAGGGATATGTTATAAATCCCTCTGTTGCCCCATTGAGATTCTTTCCCAAAGCACGCCTTTTTCATGATTCTGCGATAATACTACTGGCTTAAGGATTAATGGGTCTTTAATTATCGGGGTAACAATAATAATATCATTTTGTGATTATTATTTAATTATTCTTTTCCCGACCCGATAAATCTCTCTGTCAGCCTATTTATTCAATCAGGAGTACACTAATGAACCCGTGTTTGGACTTTATCGGTATTGGTATCGGTCCGTCCAACCTCAGTATTGCTGCGCTTGGCAGCGAAATCGAAGGTTTTAATTGCAAATTCCTCGAGCGAAAACCGAAGTTTTCCTGGCATCCAGGCATGATCCTGGCGGAATGCAGCATGCAGACCAGCTTTTTGAAGGATTTGGTGACCGCCGTCTCGCCAACTAACCCTTATAGTTTCCTCAACTATCTGGTGAAAAGGAAAAAATTCTACCGTTTCCTGACAACGGAACAACGCACGGTGTCACGTGAAGAGTTTGCCGATTACCTCAACTGGGCTGCTACGGGTCTGGATTCGCTGGTTTTCAACCAGGACGTTCAGCGCGTAGAGTTTGATAGCCAACAGCGGCAGTATGTTGTTACCACCCAGAACAAGGTGTTTTACGCTAAACACGTCTGCGTGGGCATTGGCAAGAAAGTCAAACTGCCGGACTGCGTGACGGAACAAAATGATCGGTGTTTTCACGCCAGCGAAATGATGTTTCGCCAGTCAAACCTTAGCGGAAAACGCGTGGCTATTGTGGGCGGCGGTCAAAGCGGAGCCGACCTGTTCCTTAATATTTTTCAGGGCGAGTGGGGCCAGCCAGAGCAACTGAGTTGGATCTCCCGACGTAACAACTACAACGCTCTTGATGAAGCGGCATTTGCTAACGAGTATTTTACGCCTGATTATGTCGACGACTTCTACACGCTCAGTAACACGGCCAAACAACAGATGTTACGCGAACAAAAAATGACCTCCGATGGCATCACCAGCGAGTCTCTTTTGGCTATTTATCGCGCCATGTATCACCGCTTCGATGTTCTGCAAGAAAAACGCTGGGTACGCTTGTTACCCAGCCGCTCCGTGACTGCCCTTAATAGCCAGGATGATTATTATCGGTTGGAAACACAGCATCATCTTGATCGTGGGCGTGAGACCCTGGATGCTGATGTGGTTATCTTTGCTACCGGTTATGAACAGGCTCAACCGGCTTTTCTTGCCTCCCTGACGGACCGGGTGTTAACCGATGCCGATGGGCAATATCGTCTTGCCGCTGATTTTACTCTTGAGCGCGAGGCGGGGGGTGAGAATGCTCTGTTTGCCGTCAATGCCAGCATGCACCATCACGGGATTGCCGATCCTCAGCTCAGTCTGGTGGCCTGGCGATCGGCCCGCATCCTCAATCGGGTTCTGGGCGAGAATAAATTTGATCTGAGTACCGCCCCGGCGATGATTCAATGGCGCAGTGAGCAATAACAGCCAATAGCCTTAAACCTCCTTTGGTTCCTTTCGGGAGCCGTTTTAATACTTTTTTCAAGTTATGAGACAGGTTGTATGAAAAAGAATATTAATAAATTTATCATGAACCAATTGGCTACATTCACACCGACTTTTAAAACCAGGTTAATATATAAAAAAGCGTTTGGTAAAAGATTAAATCTTAACCCGCCAGTGACCTGGAACGAAAAGATAAACTATCTAAAACTTAACGATTACAGCAACAATACGCTGGTTACGCAATGTGCGGATAAATACGCAGTCAGAGAGTATTTGAAAGCGAAAGGGTGTGAGGAAATTCTCAATGAACTTTACTTCGTATGCGATTCAGTCGCTGAGATCCCTTGGGGTTCCTTGCCAGATAAGTTTGTGATTAAGGGTAACCATGGTTCAGGTTACAACCTGATTTGTCAGGATAAAATGTCTCTGGACGTTACCCACGCCACTAAAACCATTGATAACTGGATGAAAGAGGACTACTGGAAGGTCTATGCAGAGCTGAACTATAAGCAGATAAATAAAAAAATAATAGGTGAAAAATTTATAGAGTCATCCAGTGGGCATGGCCCTGATGATTATAAAATATACTGTTTTCATGGCGTCCCTTACTGCACATTACTTTGTGTTGGCAGAGAGACAGGTATGCCGAAATATTACTTTTTTGATAAAGACTTCAAGTTTCTTTGCTACAGCCAGGATTGTTTAGCGCTTAGTCAGCAGGAGATAAATGCTTTTGTGAAACCTGAGGGTTATGATGCTCTCTTCGAGTACGCCAGTAAATTATCTTCACCTTTTGAATTTGTCCGTGTTGATTTCTATATTACCAACGGCAAACCCATTTTCGGCGAATTAACCTTTACGCCCTCCGCAGGTATCGATACGGATATGCTCGAATCAACCGATATTTTGCTCGGGAAGATGCTGAAACTGAAATAGCGGCACGCCTCAGACAACGATTGTAACTGTCTTTCCTGCTGGTTCACTCTGGCATGACAGTTGACCTCTCGACACCCTGTGAACACTCCTGGGTGTCTTTAATTTGCTTACAGATAACCCCATAACGGATGTCAGGCCCACAAAAAGTAGCAATAATATCAGCCTGGCTGCGGCCGTAACCGTGTCGCTACGCCAGAATTCCTGCCGCATCATTCCCCCGAAATCTAAAACCCGGCCGCCCTCGTTAATGGTTGACCCTGCTAATGGGGTCTAAAATGGAAGAGGGCACAGGCAGTTCCGCCGGTGCCAACCCGACTGTCTAATCGACAAGAGGAAACTCCGATGAAATATGTTGATGGTTTTGTCGTGGCGGTTCCGGCCGCCAATAAGGAGGCGTATCAAAAACTGGCCGCCGCAGCTGCACCACTGTTTAAAGAGTTTGGGGCTACGCGGGTCGTCGAATGTTGGGGCAATGATGTTCCCGACGGAAAACTCACCGACTTTCGCGGTGCGGTTAAGGCTGAAGCCGGCGAAGTAGTGGTGTTCAGTTGGATTGAATATCCGTCAAAAGAGGTTCGCGATGACGCCAACCAGAAGATGATGGCCGACCCGCGCATGAAAGCGCTCGGCGATCAAATGCCGTTTGACGGCAAACGTATGATCTTCGGCGGCTTTGAACCTATTCTGGACCAATAGCGGAGGGATATCGTGAACATCACCCAACACCTGTGGTTTGAGAAGGATATGGAAGCGGCGCTGCGTTGCTATATCGCCTTGATTCCCGGCTCTTCTCTGACCTGGCAATCCACCTTGCCGGCCGATACTCCCAGCGGCCCAGCCGGCAGCGTAAAACTGGCATCTTTTACCCTTGGCGACCAGCGCTATGCCGCGATTGAGGCCGGCCCGTTGGATCCCTTCAATCACAGTTTTTCCATTATGGTCGAATGTGCCGATCAGACAGAGGTAGACCGGCTTTGGCAAGCGCTGAGTGACGGTGGCCAGGTTGAGCAATGCGGCTGGCTGCGCGATCGCTGGGGGCTGAGCTGGCAGATAGTTCCCAAGCGGTTGGCCGAGCTGATGAGTGATCCCGACAATGCGAAGGTGCGCAGAGTCACCGAAGCAATGCTGCAGATGGTCAAATTGGATATCGCCGGCCTGGAGGCGGCGGCACGCGGATAAGATTACCCGGGTTGATGCCCCGCAGTTTCTTCCTGGCTGCGGGGCGCTTAGGGTGACGCAGTATCACTCAAGGCGTTAATGTATGTGACAAATTGAAGTAAATCATCTTTTTGCATCAATCCTGCTCATGCAAGGCTCAAATTTTATCATTTGTCAGCCTGGGAAAATCGCTGCACCCTAGGGCATAACCTTATGCAGCGCAGAGAACAACCATGGAAAAGACACAGATTCAGCAGTTGGTTAAGCAATTCCCGCTGGTGCAGGAACTGATCGAACTAAAACCGGTAACCTGGTTCAACCCACGAGCGACCAGTTTACAGGTAGGCCTGCCGTTTGTTGGGCTGGACGCCGCAGACGTGGCCGACGCAGAACAGCGTTTGGCGCGTTTCGCCCCTTATCTGAGTGCCGCCTTCCCGGAAACCCGAGCCGCAAATGGCGTGATTGAATCCGCCGTGGTCGCGATGCCCGCCATGCAAACTGCGCTCGACCAACGTTACGGCTTGCCGCTAGCCGGTCGTTTGTTGTTGAAAAAGGACAGCCATCTGCCAATTTCCGGCTCGATCAAGGCCCGTGGCGGTATCTACGAAGTGCTGGCGCATGCGGAAAAACTGGCGCTGGCAGCCGGGCTGCTGCAGTTGACTGACGATTATGCCAAGTTGTTCTCGGCGGAATCTCGCGAATTCTTTGGCGGATACCGCATTGCCGTCGGTTCGACGGGTAATCTGGGAATGTCGATTGGCATCATCAGCGCCCGGCTGGGGTTTAGCGTCAGCGTGCATATGTCAGCAGATGCCCGTGAATGGAAAAAACAGAAGCTGCGTGACAATGGCGTCAACGTGGTGGAGTACGAACAGGACTATGGCGTTGCCGTTGAACAGGGCCGTTTGCAGGCGGCGAGCGATCCGCGCTGTTTCTTTATTGATGACGAGAACTCCCAGACGCTGTTTCTGGGCTATGCCGTGGCCGGTGGCCGCCTGAAGCGTCAGTTTGCCGAAAGTGGTGTTCAGGTTGATGCTCAGCACCCGTTGTTTGTTTATTTGCCTTGTGGCGTTGGCGGTGGCCCGGGTGGCGTGGCCTTTGGGCTGAAACTGGCCTTTGGCGACCACGTACACTGTATCTTTGCTGAACCGACGCATTCGCCTTGCATGCTGCTTGGCGTGCATACCGGCCTGCACGATGGTATCTCGGTACAGGATCTGGGCATTGATAACCAAACCGCGGCGGACGGGCTAGCGGTTGGGCGCGCATCCGGTTTTGTCGGCCGTGCTATGGAGCGTCTGCTCTCCGGTTTTTATACCCTTAGCGACCGCGAGATGTTTGCACTGTTGGGGCTGTTGGACAGCCATGAGCATATTCAGCTTGAACCATCCGCCTTGGCGGGTATGCCGGGGCCGTGGCGCGTAACGGCTGACACTGAGTGGCTGGCGAGCCAGGGGCTGAATGCACAACAGATGAACAATGCCACCCACCTGGTGTGGGCGACCGGTGGCGGCATGGTGCCGGAGGCGGAAATGGCCAAGTACCTGGCCAGCGCGCGTCAGTCGGTCTAATGGGTTAACAGCGAAAGCTCCTGCGCGCCTTCGAGCAGGATCGGCAGGGTGCGTTCGGCAGAGGCATGGGCAATATACAATATATTGTCGCCGTCCAGCGTGGCGATAGAGCAGGACTCATTCAACAGCTGGCTGATGTGCTTCAGCACCGGCTGGGTGGCTTTAGCCAGCGGCGTGGCACCGAGATAGGTATGCGCCAGCGTCAGGATCCGCGGGCGCAGTTCAAAGTTTTGCCGCCCTGCGCGTAAACAAACCCCAGTTTTTCAGGGTATACAGGCAACGCGCGTGGAATGCCGGTTTTCTGGCTGATTTGTGAAATCGACATCAGACGACGCTGCGGAGTAAAAGCCTGGATCACCTCAAGGCCCTGGGCCAGCGAGGCCATAAAATTGGGGGCGCCCTTAAAGGGATCGCCGCTGGCGGCGGACACGAAACTATCAGGTGCAGTCTTCTCTTCACCGACTGAGGTTTTGGTCATCGCAATCTCCCGAAAAGCCGTGTTTACAGTGCCAGATAGCGCAGAGTCGCCGCGACGGCCAACTGACGAATATGGCGAACCTGTTCTTGCGGTGTTTCATGACTTTCAAACAGGGTATTAAAGGTGTACTGGTTGGCAACGTAGTGGAAACACAGGCTGCTGATCAAGCGATGCACATCGGCGGCGCTGGCATCCGGGGTGAATAGTTTTTCTTGCTTGCCGCGCAGCAATATATCTTCCAGCAGGGTTAAGGCAATTTGATTCAGCGCCTTAATGCGTGATGACTGGCGGATATACTGGCCGCGCATCATGTTTTCCATGCAGATCACCCGGATAAAATCGGGGTGCTCCGCATGGTAGTTGAAGCTTTCTTCTACTAAACGAGTCATGGCGGCTATGGGGGGTAATGCTTGCAGATCCAACCCGGTTTCGTGTGCACGGATATGCTGATACACGTGTTCCAGCACCTCCAGATACAGTGATTCCTTGGTCTTGAAATGATAAACCACCATGCGTTTGGTGGTAGCCGCGTGCTCGGCAATGTTTTCCATGCGGGCACCTTTCAAACCGGCCTCGGCGAACTCGGCCAGAGCCGCAGCGAAAATGCGCTGTTTCAGACCAACGGGGTCATTTTTGCGTTTTGTCACGGGGATATCATCATTGTTCAAAACATCAGTCACTTATCTTGGAGGAACACCAGTTAAGAGTAACTGGGGTGACCCGGTAATACAATCCGCGTCAGGTTATCAATAATCTCCTTTGCCGAGCCGCACGGGAGTTCTGACAGTAGACGCCAGAATATTTAATATCGGTTCGATTATCGAACATTTGCATTTATTGGCGTCTGTACCAAGGAAAAATTGTGGCTTCAAACGAAATTGATGTTCGAACGCTGATCAACGATCGCCCGATTTGCGGTTACCAAAAACTGATTATTCTGCTCTACGCCCGCCACCCGCGAGGATTGGCGCTGATCAGCACCTGTTCACCTGGCGTTCAGCGGATGTATTTCAAGTGCGATCCGGCGGAAGATGTCGATCAATGGTCTGACGCTCGCATCTGGAACGAACTGGAGAGCCGGCAAGAGAAAAGGGCCGCATATTCCAGAAAAACGTGGTCGGCACGCGCAGCTTTGTTACCGAACTTTACATAACCTTAGGTTATGTAATGGGAGGCTATCTGGATAAAAATGAGCCACAAGGATGTGGCTCATAATGGATTATTGGGCAGATGATTAAAGCTGTTCGCCGTTGCTGGCGATCACGACGCGGTACCAGTCGAAGCTCTTCTTGCGTGAACGCTCCAGCGTGCCGGTGCCGTCGTCGTGTTTGTCGACGTAGATAAAGCCATAGCGCTTGCCGTATTCACCGGTGGTGAAGGAAACACAGTCGATACAGCCCCATGGGGTGTAGCCGATCAGATCCACGCCGTCTTCGATCACCGCTTTTTTCATCTGTTCGATATGCGCACTCAGGTAATCGATGCGGTAGTCATCGTTAATTTGACCGTCGGCCTCTACCTGGTCGAAGGCACCAAAGCCATTTTCAACGATAAACAGCGGTTTCTGATAGCGCTCGTACAGCACGTTTAACGAATAACGCAGGCCAACCGGGTCAATCTGCCAACCCCAGTCGGAGGCTTTAACATGCGGGTTAGGCACATTGCCGGGGAAACCGAACATCGGGTCGCTGCTGCTCACCGCATCGGCCTGCAGGGCATTACTCATGTAGTAGCTGAAACCGATGTAATCCGCGCAGCCTTCACGCAGGGTTTGCTCGTCCTGTGGCTGCATTTCAATCTGGAAGCCTTTGCGCTGCCAGTCACGCAGCAGGTACGACGGATAGTAACCGCGCACCTGAACGTCGGTGTAGAGATAACGCTGGTGCATGGCTTCGACGCTGTACATCACGTCGTCCGGCTTGCAGGAGAACGGGTAGAAGGGCACGCAGGCCAGCATGCAGCCGATTTTGAACTCCGCGTTAATCTGGTGGCCCAGTTTCACCACCTGGGCGCTGGCGACAAACTGATGGTGCAATACCTGATACAGCGTTTGTTCCGGGTTTTGTTCTTCGCTATAGACCACGCCGGAGCAGCAGTAGCCGAACAGCGGATATTGATAGTTGCTCTGGTTGTTGATCTCGTTAAAGGTCATCCAGTATTTAACTTTGTGCTGATAACGGCGCATTACCACTTCACTGAAACGCACAAAGAAATCGACCACCTGACGGTTTTTCCAGCCGCCATACTCTTTCACCAGGTGATAAGGCATTTCAAAGTGGGAAAGGGTGATCACCGGCTGGATATTGTATTTCAGCAGTTCATCGAACAGATCGTCATAGAATTGCAGACCGGCTTCGTTTGGCTCAAGTTCATCACCATTAGGGAAGATGCGCGTCCAGGCAATAGAGGTACGGAAGCA
Organism: Serratia sp. NA_112.1; assembly: GCF_052691715.1. Taxonomy (NCBI): domain Bacteria; kingdom Pseudomonadati; phylum Pseudomonadota; class Gammaproteobacteria; order Enterobacterales; family Yersiniaceae; genus Serratia; species Serratia sp. NA_112.1. Next base: position 145,285 of record NZ_JBQZFO010000005.1, on the reverse strand, counting down.
TTTGAAGCCCATCTCGGCGAACAACGCGATATCCTGCTTGTAGCGACCATAGAAATCCACGGCCTCATGGTTAGGATAACGATAACCCTCCAGTACGCCATCGGTCATTACGCGATCCACGCCGTGCGCGCCACCTGACAGCACGTCAGCAATGCTTGGACCTTTGCCGCCCTGATCCCAGCCGCCTTCAACCTGGTGTGCGGCAACCGCGCCACCCCACAGAAAATCTTTCGGTAACTGTTGCTGTTTCATCGTTGGTTTCTCATTCGCTTATTAATGAAAGGTAATGAGAAGATATTAGCAAGCCGGAAGTGAATGTCACGATATAACAAAATAGGGCTCAGGTAACTTGTCACATTGAAAAAACAGCCTGTTTTATTTGGCGGCGTTAATATGGCCCAACCGCTTGCCGATGGTTTCGATAATGTAAATAACCGGGATCTGGGTGGTGATATTATGTTGCCCGGCGATCAGTTGTGGAGGAACGTGATAGGAGAGGTTAAAGTCTGCCATACGCGCCAGCGACGAGGTTTCGTTGTTGGTGATGCTGACGATTTTGCAGTGGTGCAGGCTGAACTGGCTGGCGAGGCGCAAGATCTCTTCGGTCTCACCGGAAACCGAAAGTATAATCGCCACCGCGCTTTTATACATGTCGCTATTGATTGGATAATAAGGATCATCAATATGGGTGCTGAATTTCCCCACGTTGGAAAAGAAACGTGCGCCATATTTACCTAAGGTTCCAGAAGTGCTGACACCGACGAAAATAATGCGTTCGGCGGCGGCAATATGCTGCACCGCCTGGTCAATCAGCAGATTAAATTCGTCGTTGTTAATACTCTTAAAGAAACTGATTATTTCGCTGGTGCCAAAATCTACCGGCGGCGCTTCATTTTGCTCTAGATATAACTTAAAGCGAATACGGAATTCGGAATAACCCGCGCAGCCCATTTTCTTGCAAAAACGCAGCACGGTAGTAGTGGACACCCCGGCGGCCTCGGCCAGCTCGCGGATGGTCATATACATCACCGCGTTTTTGTTTTTGATGACGTAGTTATAAATCATCAACTCCAGCGAATTGAGTTCGGCAATGGCTTTATGGGTAAACATAGACCTATCCGGCGAGTAACAACAGACCTTAAGCAGAGCAGGTAAACATAGCAAATTTTACCGTTGCCCGCTTGTGGTTTTCGTTGTTATTGGGGTTTTGTGCACATTTGCCCGGGAAGTGCCATTTGAAAAGCTCCTTGCTTATGTTTAGTCATATAACCAGCGCCGGACTTTTGCTGATTCGATCAGCATACTGATAGTGAAATCAGGTACAGGTATAGGCGGGGATTTTTTGAATGGATTCCATGAGAAAGGTTCGGCAGGATAGTAAGTTTCAATCTTGAAATTACCCCGTCCAACATTGAATTTTTCGAAAAAGTCATTCATCAGATCTTCAACTTCAAGCTCATCAATGCTCAGATCAGTATCCAGGTCAGTTTCAGGCGTTAACTCCACCTTCTTTAAGTTAAACAGATATGTGCCAGCATAAGGCCGCACAAGCTCATAAACTCTCTGCTCGATACTGTCTACCATAACTTATCGTTGCCTCGTGCTTATCCGTAGTGTGCTCGACGGGGAAAATGCGGTAACAGCAAGCCGTAACATGCCGGAACGAAAGGTAAAACTTTCGTATTCGGATTGGTGAATACGATTACGGACATCTATCAGAATTTAATAATAAATACACACTTTTCGGTAAAGCAATTTGTGCTACATCACCTTAACATTGCTAAGTCTTTCAATGATTATAATTAGTATGCTTTGAATTATTCATCGCAGTGATATTACGGAGAAATCCGTTTGGCTAAGGATATATTTCACCATGGAAATCAAAATAAACGGCCGGATGGTCGCCCTTGACGACGTCTCGCCCGAGACGCCTTTACTCTACGTGTTACGCAACGATCTTGGCCTAAACGGTCCCAAATACGGCTGTGGTCTGGGGGAGTGCGGTGCCTGTACGGTGCTGATCGATGGCGTTGCTGCCCGTTCTTGTTCCATCCCTCTGAGTGGTACGCTCAATAAATCCATTACCACGCTGGAAGGCCTCAGCGAAGCAGGACAACTGCATCCGGTTCAACAGGGGTTTATCGATGAACAGGCCGCGCAGTGCGGTTATTGCACCAACGGCATGATCATGACCCTGGTGGCGCTGTTTGAGCGCAACCCGCAGGCTGATGAGCAACAAATCAAAAGCGAACTGGCCTATAACCTGTGTCGCTGCGGCACCCATATTGAGATTTTGCGTGCCGCCGCCAAAGCCCGACAGCTGTTGGCTGAAAGGGGGCAGGCATGAGTCACCTGGAAATAACCCGCCGCCGTTTGTTACAGGCCGGCGGCGTGGTGATGGTCAGCAGCCTGTTGCCCGTTTCGCTTAATACCTTTGCCGCAGAGCCTGCCACCCCGGGCAGCCTGCCGCTTGATCGCGTGGACAGCTTTATCGGCCTGACCGCCGACGGCCGGGTTACTGCCTTTAACGGCCATGTGGATCTCGGTACCGGCATTCGCACGGCGTTGGCGCAAATCGTTGCCGATGAAATCAGTGTCCCTTTTGACTATGTTACGGTCATTCTGGGCGATACCCAGCGCACGCCGGATCAGGGCCCCACCATCGCCAGCGCCACCATTCAGGTGACCTCAATACCGCTGCGTCAGGCGGCGGCGCAGGTGCGGCAATTGCTGTTGGGGTTGGCCGCTCGCGCATTCGCGTTGCCGCTGGACAGGCTGCGTGCAGAAAATGGTCGGGTGTTCGCGGTGGATGAACCTCACGTCAGCCTGAGTTATGGCGATCTGGCCAGCGGACAAAACTTACAGGTGGCCCTGGATAAAACGATCAGGCTGAAAAGCGTGGCGGAGAGTCACTACGTCGGCAAAGCGGTACCACGGGTGGATATCCCGGCCAAGGTTACCGGCCAACTGACCTATGTGCACGATCTTCGCCTGCCGGGCATGCTGCACGGCAGAGTTGTGCGGCCGCCTTATACCGGGGCCGACAGCAGTGCGCCTCTGGGCAATGGGCTGCTGTCGGTGGACAAAGCTTCCATTGCGCATTTGCCAGGCATCGTAAAACTGGTGGTGATTAACGATTTTATCGGCATCGTGGCCGAGCGTGAAGAGCAGGCGATCGACGCCATGCGCCAATTGAAGACCGTGTGGCGCCCATGGTCCGGGCTGCCGGATCTCTCGGGGGATGGCCTGCATGCGGCGTTGGTGGCTAACCCGAAAACCGATCGTGTACTGCGTGACGATGCCGGGTTCGATGCCGCGTTGGGGTCGTTGCACACCGAGGTTAATGCCGATTACGTCTGGCCCTATCATCAGCATGCTTCCATCGGGCCTTCCTGCGCGGTGGCCGATGTCACCAGTGAACACGCAGAAATCTGGTCGGGCACGCAAAACCCTCATGACCTGCGTAAAGACATTGCCCATTTGCTCAACTGGCAGCCGGAGCAGGTGCACATCAACCGTATGGAGGCCTCCGGCTGTTATGGCCGCAACTGCGCCGATGACGTCTCGGCAGATGCCGCGCTGTTATCGCAGGCCACCGGAAAACCGGTCAGGGTGCAGTTGATGCGCGAGCAGGAGTCGGGCTGGGAGCCCAAGGGCACCGGGCAGTTGATACGGGTGCGCGGTGGGCTGGATCAGCACCGGCAGGTGGCGGCCTATGAGTTGAAAACCAGTTATCCCTCCAATAATGCCGTGACATTGTCACTGGTATTGACCGGCAAGGTGGCCAATCGGGCCGACGTACAGCAGATGGGCGACAGAACCGCCATTCCGCAGTATGAATATCCGAATATGCGGGTGATTTGTCAGGATGCTGCGCCGATCGTTCGGGCTTCTTGGATGCGCGGGGTTTCGGCGCTGCCCAACGTGTTCGCTCACGAGTCGTGGATTGATGAATTGGCATGGCATGCCGGGCAGGATCCGATCGCTTTCCGCCTGCAATACCTGAAAGACCCGCGCGCGGTCGCGTTAATCAATGCACTGAAGAAACAGGCTAACTGGCTGGAGGGTCCTTCGCATCGCAACCCGGCACCGGATACGCAGGCGTGGGTCAGTGGACGTGGCTTTGCCTATGCACGTTACATCCACAGCAAATTCCCCGGTTTCGGCGCTGCCTGGGCGGCCTGGGTGTGTGACCTTAGCGTCAATCGCCTCAGCGGCCAGATCAAGCTTGATAAAATCTTCGTTGCCCATGACTGCGGACGCATCATCAACCCGGCCGGAGTGCGCCATCAGGTGCATGGCAATATTCTGCAGTCCGCCAGCCGGGTGCTGAAAGAGTTCGTCACCTTTGACGCTTCGGCGGTGACGTCGCTGGACTGGGGCGGCTACCCGATCCTGCGTTTTGACGAGTTGCCGCAGGTGGATGTTCAACTGCTGGACTATCCGGATGAGCCGCCGATGGGGGCGGGAGAATCGGCTTCGGTGCCGAGTGCGGCTGCCATCGCCAATGCGTTATTTGATGCGCTGGGGGTGCGCCTTCGGGAAGTGCCATTTACTCCCGAGCAGGTGCTGAAAGCGTTAAAACAGCAGGCTCCCGGCAACGCAGCAACCAGGGGTAAGGCATTATGAGCAAATTAAAGAAAGCCGCCGGATGGGGCAGCCTGGCCGTCATCGCCGTAGTGGTCGCTGGTGCCATAGTCAGCTGGCAGCCGGAAATTGCGCCACGTGACGCCAATGAGAGCCACGTTTTTAGTCAGCAACAGATTGCGCGTGGCAAAATGCTGGCCGATCTCGGCGACTGTTCGGTTTGCCATACCCGGCCGGGCGGTAAACGCAACACCGGCGGACTGGCGATGGAGATCCCCTTTGGAACTATCTACACCACCAACATTACGCCGGATAACGAAACCGGCATTGGCAAATGGTCGTATGCTGCTTTTGAACGGGCAATGCGTCATGGGGTCGATCGCCAGGGGCGCTATCTCTATCCTGCCTTCCCCTATACCGCCTTTACCCGTACCAGTGACGAAGATCTGCAGGCGTTATACGCCTATCTGATGTCACAACCGGCGGTGAACTACCAGCCACCCGTTACCGCATTGAGTTTTCCGTTTAACATTCGCCAGGGCATAGTGACCTGGAACTGGCTGTTCCTGAAGCCGGGCGCGATGAAAACCAACCCTGAGCAAAGCGCCGAATGGAACCGGGGAGCTTATCTTACCGAAGGCCTCGGTCATTGCAGCGCCTGTCACTCACCGCGCAATTTGATGTTTGGCGAAAAAGGCGGCAGTGCGCACTTGACCGGCGGCGTGGCGGAGGCCTGGACGGCACCGTCGCTGACAGGCAGTTCTGCGGCACCGCTGGATTGGACCCGGCAGGATTTGCTCAACTTTATGCGCAGCGGATATTCGTCGAATCACGGCGTAGCGGCAGGGCCGATGGCCCCGGTAATTGAAGAGGGGCTGTCACGCCTGCCGGAGCAAGACTTGCAGGCCATCGCTACTTATCTTCGCAGCTATCACCCGCAGCAACCCAGGGTCGCAGAGGCTAAACGGCTGAACGACTGGGCCGAATTAAAAACGGAGCCGTTAACCACCGAAGGGGCACGTATTTTCTCCGGTGCCTGCATGGCTTGCCATGCTCAGGAAAAGGGGGCACAAATGGCTGGTGTCAGGCCTTCACTGGCGCTGAACACCAATCTGTTTGCCGATACGCCAGACAATGCGATTCGGGTGGTGCTGGACGGGATCCAGCGGCCGGCCAATATCAATCTGGGATATATGCCGGCATTCCGCCATAACCTGAACGATGGGCAGATTGCGGCGTTGCTTGATTTCCTGCGGCAACGTTACGCCGGAAAAGCGCCGTGGCCTGACCTGCGGGCGCAAGTCAGCCGCATACGCAGCGAAACTGAAGATAGGTAGGATTGTTAAGTAGACAGGATTACTAAATTAGTGGGGGTCATTGCAGGCCCCGATTTAGTGAGTCACGCACAGCTCATTAAAGCGTTTAGATCTCGTCTGCCAGACAGGACTTTTTCTTTGCCCGCATCAGCCGCCAACCAAAGTTCATACCCGCTGCCGCCAGCAAGATGGCCGCAGCGCCCAACAGCTGCATCAGGCTCAGGCGGTGGCTGAACACCGCCCAGTCGACGATAATTGCCACCAAGGGATAGATAAACGACAAGGCACCCACCAGGCTGGTCGGGATTTTCTGGATCGCGCTGTACAACAGCGAGGACATCAACCCGGTATGCACCAGGCCAAGGGTCGCCAGCAGCAGCCAGGCATTGGCCGTTGAAGGCAGGGCACCCAGCCCGGCGAAGGGGGCCAACAGCACCACGCCAACGGTGAGCTGAATCAACACAATCAGATGCGGCGGCACCCCTTTCAACTGTTTGACGATTGCTGCCGCCACCGCATACATAAAAGCAGCGCCCAGCGCCAGCATCACACCGGTAAAGTAATGGGAACCGGGAGCGCCGCCGTTAGGTTTGCCGGTAATGATCAGCAGCATGCCACCAAAGGCCAGCAACAGCCATCCGATTTTATTCGCCGTCAATTTTTCACCAAAGAACAACATGCCCAGTCCGACTAACATAAAGGGCTGCACGTGGTAAGTGACCGTTGCCACGGCGATAGAGGCGTAAGAATAGGCAGCGAATAGCAGCGTCCAGTTCAACACCAGCGCGACCCCACCCAGTACCGCTATTGCGGCCTGTCGCCGGGTTAACCGGCCCTTTTTCAGCAGGCCGAGCAGAGCGCAGGCAACCAGCATCGCCAGCGCGCCAAAGGCACAACGCCAAAAGACCACCGTGGTTGCCGGTTGCCCCAGCATCACCACCGGCCAGCCTACGGTGCCGGAAATTATCATGGCGAGCGTCATCTGCCATACGCCGCTGGTTTTCACTTTCATTCACCTTCTCCCCGTTTGTGCTCAATGCTTGCCGGTGTCGGCAGTTACCATTAAAATGAACAACTGAGCATTATGATGAACATGCCGCAATCGTTCGTCAAGTCGAACAATCGGATGATATGGTGAACAATGAGCGATAATACCAGCAGTAACGTCACCCCCATTGGCCTGCTTTCCAGCGCTATTCGTCGCGAACGCGAACGACTGGCGCTGTCGGTTACCGAGTTGGCGCGGCGGGCGGGGATAGCAAAATCGACGCTTTCACAGCTGGAAACCGGCAACGGCAACCCCAGTCTGGAAACGCTGTGGGCGTTGGCAATGGCGCTGGATGTGCCGGTCAGCCGGTTAATTTCTCAGCCGCGTCAGCATGTTCAGGTGATCCGCGCCAATGAAGGGGTGACCACCGTTTCCGAGCAGGCCAACTACGCCGCAACCTTGTTGGCAACCTGTCCGCCGGGCGCGCAGCGCGATATTTATCGCCTGAGCGTGCAACCCGGCGAAGTCCGCATTTCGCGTCCGCATATGCCGGGCACCATTGAGCATGTGATTATCAGTAGTGGCAGGGCGCTAGTCGGGCCGAAAGACCAGACGGTGGAGTTGAGTCCGGGGGATTACATCAGCTACTCCGCCGATCGGGAGCACATTTTCGAAGCCCTGGCCGCGGATACCACGGCGGTGATGCTGATAGAGCAAGGCTAGGGCGCAAGAGCCATTGGGTCACTCAAGCGGAGGTTCGGTGTAAAAGGTCATCTTTTGATAATGGTCGTTAAGCAGATTAACTTCCGCCGTCACGTTGAACCCCAGCGTTTGATACATTCTGCCCAGATAGGGTTTACTCTTGTCGGCCAGCAAGCCAACCTTTTTGAAACCCTGTTTTCTGGCCTCAAGCGTCACCTGATTTACCAAACGTTTCGCAATTCCCTTACCCCGACATTCCGGTAACACCGCCAAAGAATCAATATAGATTTCATCCGGATCAGACTCATTTTCCATCTCGGGCAGAGATTCGGTTATGGCCTGAAAACCAGACTCATCTTCACCGCGAAAGTAGAGGATACAACCCAGAATCCCGCTGTTGCTTCTGGCGACAAAGATGTTTCTGTAACTGAAGTAGATGTCATCACGACTGAAATTTATTTCATACTGATGGAGGGCATCGTTAATATCATCCTTACCGGAAAGCGCCAGTACGGCATCTTTATCTGCCAGGGAGATGAGCCTTACAATTTCTGCGGCATCGGTTTTTTTCGCTTTTTCGATAATGATATTTTCCATAAATAACCTTCCTTTTAAAACGTGGCCTTTGTATTTTGAAACTTGCTGCCCTGAATGATACCTCGGATCCCGTCAGGCGAATCGGTATTTTATTGAAAGCGCTTCTCATTTACACTACTGTGCCTGCCCGTTGTGACGGTGAACCTCGCCTGATTAAGGCCATCGTCTGGTTTAAAAACCTTCAAGGAATGAAGATGAAAATTGTTATTCCCTCAATACTGTTGCTTGCCGGCCTGACTGCTGCGCAACCGGCAACGCTGCTGGCCGCAGAGGCCACGAAGGCTACCGCGCAAGAAAACGCTGCCCGTAATGACTTTAGCTTTGTGCGTTATCGCGCCGATTATCAAGTGCGGGCCAATGCCAGCAATGTGAAAACCGAGAGCTACGAAGTCCTGCTCAAAACCAAAGCCGCAGTCGAAAAATTCAGCCAAATTCGCCTGAGTTACAGCGAGAAAATGGAAACGCTGGAGGTAGTCTCCGCCTATACGCTGACTGCCGATGGCCAGCGCCATGATGTAGCCCCCGATCGTATCTATACCCAGGAAAGTTATTCCAGTGCCTCGGCTCCCTTGTATGCCGATCGCAAGGTGCGGGTCATCGTCTTCTCTAACCTGGCACCGGGTTCGCGCGTGGTGTATGAACTGCGTCGCACGCAAAACACGCCGTATTTCCCGGACTACTTCGGCCTGTGGGAAACCTTCAGCGTATTCGATCAATTTGATGATGCGGAAGTTAACCTGCAGGCGCCGGCAGATTTGCCAATGCATGTGTTTACCCGTGGCGTGGAAGGTGGCAATGCACCGCAGGTGCGTGATGGTCAGGCACACTGGCGTTGGCATTATCAGCGCAGTGAACCGCTGAAGGCCCAGAACTGGTCGGCGAACAGCTGGACGTTCAGTCCAACCATCATGGCCAGCACCTACCGCGAATGGCCACAGTTGGCCAAAGCCTACCAACTAAAGGCCAGCCAGGCGGCGAAAGTCACCCCGGCAGTGCAAACCCTGGCGGACAAAATCACCAGCGGTATCAGCGATCGTCGTGAGCAGACGGCGGCGATCTACCGCTGGGTGGCACAAAATATTCGCTACGTTGCCGTGTATTTGGGCAACGGCGGGCTGGAGCCCAATACGGCACAGAGCATCCTTGATAACCATTACGGGGACTGCAAGGATCACGTAGTGCTGCTGGAGGCATTGTTGGCGGCCAAGGGCATCGTCAGTTCGCCGGTGCTGATCGGCATGGATGAAGGGCCAACTCTGCCAACGGTGCCGCTGTTGGGGCGCTTCAACCACGCGATCACCTACGTGCCGGAATTCAAGCTGTATCTGGATTCCACCAATCCCTGGGCCCGTTTTGGTCAACTACCGGGGGCTGACCTCGGGGCGCCGGTGCTGATCACGCGCGAAGCGAAATTAGCGCGTACTCCGGATAATGACGAACTGCGCAATAACACGTCACTCAACGTGGACTTTGTTTTCGACAAAGCGGGCAATATGCGTGGGCAGACGGAGCGCAAACTGGGTGAGGTGGATGAGATTGACCTGAGGGGCTATTTTTCCCAACTCAACCAACAAAACCAGGCGCGGGTAGAAGAAACCATTATGGCTTCCTCCGGTATTGATGGCCGTGGGGAAATTGCGTTACACGGCGATCCTTTCGATCTCAAAAAGCAGTTTGGTTACAGCTATCGTTTCAAGGCCGAGGATTATGTCGATTTTGGCGTGGTAGGCGGGATGACGGTGCCAACGCCGCCAGGGGGTAAATCTTTCCGTACCCTTTACTCCACGACGTCGGCAACGACCAACGAAACGCCGTTCTATTGCACCGCACAGCGCTATGACGAAACCTATCGACTGAATTTACCCGCTGGCGTGCCGATCATTGCGGTTCCAAAGAACCAGCAGTTCAATAATGCCGCCGGTGAATACCGGGTGACATGGCAATTGGACGGGCGCCAGGTGGTGGTTAACCATCGGCTGCAGATGAATGCCATTCGCGGCAAGGATGCACTCTGTCAGCCGCAGGACTATCCGGCATTCCGCGAGCTGTTCCAGCAGGTACGTCGCGGTTTTCGTGGCCAGGTGGTTTATGGTGAGTTGACTCCAGGGGCCGTTAACGCCGTTACTGCAGCGAAGTAATAAAGCCAACCGGGCGAGCTTATTGCGAAGCCGCCCGGTTTTATCGTTATTTTTTCACTACCAAACCCATCCCGCGGCCACGAGGATCAGACGCCGTCTCTGGCGTATCGCCATTGACGCGGATCACCTGAATATCCCCCATAGACCAGCCCTGATCTTCCAGCTTATAGCCCATGGCTTTCAGTTGTTCCGCCACTTTACCGGTCAGTGGGGCAACGCTGTCAAAGAAGATGGTGTCTTTAGGCAGCAATTGGTGATGGACGCGCTGGGCGGCTACGGCCTTGTCCAATGGCAGTTGATAATCATAGATGTTGTTTATCACCTGAAAAATCGAGGTGAAAATACGCGAGCCGCCGGGGGTACCAATCACCAGGCTGACGTTACCGTCACGGGTGATAATGGTCGGGCTCATGGATGAAAGCATGCGTTTGCCCGGTTCAATGGCATTAGCATCGCTGCCGACCACGCCAAAAGCGTTGGCCACGCCCGGTTTGGCGCTGAAGTCATCCATTTCGTCGTTCAGCAGGAAGCCGGCACCTTTCACCACCACGCCGCTGCCAAAGTCCCAGTTCAGCGTATAAGTGTTGCTGACCGCATTGCCCTGGGCGTCAACAATCGAGAAATGGGTCGTCTGGTGCGGTTCCAAACCAGGCCGCACTTTTTCGGTTGGCGAAATGGCGGTGGGGTTGATCTCCGCAGCACGTTTTTGCAGATAGTCCGGTGCGACCAGTTGAGCTACCGGAACCTTGGCAAAGTCCGGATCGCCGAGGTAATCGGCGCGATCGGCAAACACGCGTTTCTCAATTTCCGACAGCAGGTGAATATAACGTGCAGAATTGAGTTCTACGCCTTTGAAGTCGGCGGCGCGGTTTTCTTTTATGCCAAGCAACTGCGCCAACGCGATGCCGCCAGAGCTGGGCAGCGGGGCGGTGTAAAGGGTGTTGCCGCGCCAGGAGATTTGCATTGGGTCACGCCATTTCACCCGATAGTCAGTGAGATCGGCCTGGGTAATCAGGCCACTATCGCGCTGCATCTGGGCCACCAGCAATTTGGCCGTTTCCCCCTGATAGAAGTCTTCGGCACCTTTATTGGCGATGCGCTCCAGCGTTTTGGCCAGCTCCGGTTGCTTAAACACCGCACCGGGTTTCATGCTGCCAAAATAATCGCCAAAGTTGGTTTTTCCGGCGAACAGCTTGTTGGCGTCTTCACGGTACTGATATTGCTGATCGGCCACCTTAAAACCCTGCTGTGCGTAACCGATGGCCGGGGTCAACAATTCCGACCAGGGTAATTTACCAAAGCGTTTATGGGCCTCCCACAGCCCCAGTACCGTGCCTGGCACACCGGCGGCTTTGGTTCCCACCAGGCTGAGGTTTTCAATCACTTCGCCTTTTTCGTTCAGGTACATGGTTTTGGTGGCGGCTTTGGGGGCGATTTCACGGTAGTCGAGGAAATAGGGTTTACCGTCGACGTACAGCGTCATAAAGCCGCCGCCGCCAATGTTACCGGCTTCTGGGTAGGTTACAGCCAGGGTAAAAGCGGTGGCGACTGCCGCATCGACGGCGTTACCTCCGGCCTGCAAAATTTGTGCGGCCACTTTGGCACCGTATTGATCCGGTGCCGCTACGGCGCCGGCATTCAGATTTGCGGCCAACACCGAGGGGCTAAGGGTAGCAAGTGCCACGCTGAGTGCTAAGGTTTTTAATAAGCCAGAATGCATAGCGGTTCCTTTTCGAATTGAACGATGGCAGGTGACTTCAATCTCAACAATTACTTAGCGCCATTGTGTACAGGTTTTCGGGCGCCTGATTGAAGGTAGCATTGCTCAATCCTCACTGCTTTATCCGCGGTACGGATCCGTGAGCTGGAACATTAAACGGTGGACGGTAACTGGGTTAGCAACCACTCACAAAACTGCCGAGTATGCGGGCTATGTTCGCTGTCGCGGTGGACAAGCCAGGCCCAGTTGGGCCCGCGGACGCTTTGTTCCGTCAGCGGTTGCAACACGCCTTTTGCCTGTGCCTGCCGTGCCAGCAATTGGCTGACCAGCGCGATACCCAGACCATCGCAGGCGGCGTCCAGTAACAGGCCAGGATCTGAGAAATTCAGCCCTTGGCTGTTTTGGCCGACATTGACGCCGCCCTGAACGGCCCAATGGCTCCAATCCATCTCACGTTCACCGTGCAGAGTGGTTCGTTGCTCTGCGTCCAGTTTCAGGACATCAGGATGGCAAGCCGGATAGAGTCGGTCCTGATGTAATACCCGGAGGCTGCATTCGGCTTGTGCACCGAGATCGTCACGGATCGCCAGATCGACGCTTTCCGTCGCCATCTCCGGCGGTTCGAAGGTGGTGAACAGCCAAAGGTCGATATCCGGATGCTGCCGATTAAAGCTCTTCAGGTTCGGCACCAGCCAGTGGCGGGCAAACGCCGGGGTGGTATTGACGATCAGTTGGTTGGGTTTGCGGTACTGATCCAGACGGCGGATGCCGACCGCCAGTTGTTGCAGCATCACCTGGGCGGTGCTGTAGAGATCGTGCCCGGCATCGGTCAGGCTGACGCTACGACCACTGCGGAAAAACAACGGTTGTTCCAGATAGGCTTCCAGGCTGCGTATTTGTTGACTGATTGCCGACTGGGTGAGGTGCAGCTCATCGGCGGCCTGGTGGAAACTGCCCAAGCGGGCAGCGGCTTCAAAACCACGTAATGCGTTCATCGGAGGCCAGTGTTTTAGCATTATTGATAAGCCTATCTAATCAGGTGTCTGCTAAATCTATCCTTTGTTATGGCAGCAATGGAAGCTTTAAAATGTATTAAATCGGAATCACGCCGTCTTTCACTGAACAGAATATCTTATTTCAATGACGGCAATACAGGAGCAAACCATGTCAACGCGTCGTGAATTTATTAAGCAGGCATCCCTGATTGCCGGTATGAGCCTAACTGCATCCATGGGGCTGACGTTACCTGCCCATGCCACGTCAGCGGTGCGTGGAGAAGGCTGGCGTATGCCGGATGAAGGCGAAGAGCAGCAACGAGCTTTTATCGCCTTCGGTGCGCAGCGGGCCATTTGGGCTGATTATACTGCGGGTGTGCAGGATGCTTTGGGGCGCATCGCACGGGCGATCGCTCAATATCAACCGTTAACCGTATTTTGCCGTGAAAGTGAACGTCGACTGGCGGAAGAGAAATGCGGCAGCCACAATGTGACCTTTATTGTCACCGAACTTGATGATATTTGGATGCGTGACATTGGCGCCAATTTTGTCGTCAATCAGGCGGGCAAACTGGGGGCGGTGGACTTTAACTTTAACGGCTGGGGCAACAAACAGCAGCACAAATACGATGCGCGTTTGGCGGCATTTGAAGCCAGCCATTACGGTGTGGCCAACATATGGCGCAGCGGACTGGTGGGGGAAGGCGGCGGTATCGAAGTAGATGGCCACGGCACCGGTATCATGACCGAGAGCAGTTGGGTCAACAAGAACCGTAACCCAGGCTGGAACCGTGATCGGGTGGAGCAAGAGTTGAAAGAGATGCTCGGACTGCGCAAAATTATCTGGCTGCCGGGGATTAAGGGGAAAGATATCACCGACGCCCACGTTGATTTCTACGCCCGTTTTGCCAGCCCAGGAGTCGTGGTGGCCAATCTGGACACTGATCCCGACTCTTACGACCATAAAGTGACCCAGGCACATTTGGCGATCCTCAAACAGGCGACCGATGCCGATGGCCGCAAGTTGCAGATACATACCATGTCGCCGCCGATGGATCCGCGTCTCAGTCGTTTCAACAAGGGTAATCCGGACTTTGCTGCGGGATACATCAATTACTTTGTGATCAACGGCGCGGTCATTGCCCCCGAATTTGGCGACCCGGAAGCGGATGGCGAAGCGTTGCGATTATTAACCGAGCTTTACCCGGAGCGTGAAGTCGTGCAGTTGAATATTGACGCCATTGCCGCGGGCGGCGGGGGCATTCACTGTGTGACCAATCAACTGCCGGCGGTTTAAAAATCAGTGTCATTATTTTCCCCACCATCCCGACGTCGTAATCATTGGGATCTTGAGATGGAAAGGATCCGGCCCTTGTATGGTTGGCGGAGTAATTAACCCACGAACGGTCAAAATAAAAAGGCCCGCAGCTGTGTTGCGGGCCTTTTTATTGCATTATTCCGCCAGCAGTTCGGCAAATTTCGCCAGCCATTGCGGATGTGCAGGCCACGCCGGGGCGGTCACCAGATTGCCATCAACATGGGCCTGATCAATGCCGATGTCGGCAAAGTGTCCGCCAGCCAGCTGTACTTCTGGCGCGCAGGCCGGGTAGGCGCTGCAGGTTCTGCCTTTCAACACGCCGGCGGCAGCCAGCAGCTGTGGGCCATGGCAAACGGCGGCGATAGGCTTGCGTGCGGCGTCAAAAGCCTGCACCAGTTTGATGACCTGTGGATTCAGTCGCAGATATTCTGGCGCTCGGCCTCCGGGGATCAATAAGGCGTCATAGTCTGCTTCTTTGGCTGCCGAAAAATCAGCGTTCAGGGTGAAACGGTGGCCGGGTTTTTCGCTGTAGGTTTGTGCGCCGTCAAAATCATGGATCGCCGTCATGATGTAGTCGCCTATGGCCTTATCGGGGCACACGGCATCCACCTGATGACCTATCATTTGTAACGCCTGAAACGGCACCATGGTTTCATAATCTTCAGCGTAATCGCCGACCAGCATCAGGATCTTTTTCTTGCTCATCAGGGGCTCTCCGGGAGGGGAAATGATCCCTAACATATAGCCTATCAGGCAGCGGAGCGCGAACCTTTACACTGGTATGACCTCGTCTATACTGATTACTGCCGTGGTTTTTTCCGCCGCAGGCTGTTCAGGGAGAGCAACCTCAGCGAGGTCGCGCAGTATCTCAGTCGATGACTCACCGGGCATGCCCGGTTTCTGCTTTCGAGAAAACCTCATGCTAAATTTGGCTACATTGCTTGAAGAGAGTGCGCGTTCGTTTCCGGATCGGCTGGCGTTGGTGCAGGAGGGGATTGAGTTTAACTATGCCGCGCTGAATCAACGGGCTAATCAGGTGGCTAACCTGCTGATGGCCAGGGGAGTGCAGCCGGGTGAAAGGGTGGCGCTGGCTTGCCCGAACTGTTGGGAATTCCCGGCAATTTACTATGGCATCCTCAAAGCCGGTGCGGTGGTCGTGCCCTTGAACACACTGTTGAAAGCCGGTGAATTTGAATATTACCTGCAAGACTCGCAGGCGGTGGTATTCTTCTGCTTTGAGGGTGGCAATGGATTGACGTTGGGGGAAGAAGCTCGACGCGCGTTTGAAACCACAGGACATTGCCGTGATTTTATTATTATCGGCGATAGCCTTCCGCTGGTGGGTGACCGTTTCAGTCAGGCGCTCGGCAGACAGTCCACCGATTTTGACAGCGTCAGCACGGTGGAATCCGACACCGCCGTGATCCTCTACACCAGTGGCACTACCGGCCGTGCCAAGGGGGCGGAACTGACCCATTCCAATCTGGTGCTGAACGCACTGGGCTCGGTACAGTTGTTCAATAGTTCGTTAGAAAATCCCGATCGCCATTTGGTGACGTTGCCGCTATTCCATACCTTTGGTTCCACCGTACAGATGAACGCCGGTTTTGCCCTGGCGGCGACGTTGGTCATGGTGCCGCGTTTCGATGCGAAGCAGGCCATTGCGCTGATGCAAAAGCACGCTATCACTTTTTTTGCCGGTGTCCCCACCATGTACTGGGCATTGCTGAACGCACTGGACGATACGGCAGATCTTGCCCTGTTACGTAAAAACATGCGCATGGCGGTCTCCGGGGGCGCCAGCTTGCCCGTACAAATCATCGAGGACTTTGCCCGACGCTTCGGCATTAATATTCTGGAAGGTTACGGTTTATCGGAAACCAGCCCGGTTGCTACCTTTAACCATCCGGGGAGGGTCAATAAAGTCGGCTCTATTGGCCAGCCAATTTGGGGGGTGGAAGTCCGGTTAGTCGATGTCACCGGTAAAACGGTAGAGGGCATCGATCAGGTTGGTGAGATTGCGGTGCGTGGCCACAATGTGATGAAGGGCTACCTTAACCGCCCGGAAGCCACGGCCGAGGTGCTGGAAAAAGGCTGGTTCAGAACCGGTGACCTGGCACGCCGTGATGCCGATGGCTTCTATTTTATCGTCGACAGGTCGAAAGATGTGATTATCCGCGGCGGATTTAACGTCTACCCGCGTGAAGTTGAGGAATTGATGATCCGCCATCCGGCCGTGTCATTGGTGGCAGTGATTGGCGTACCGCATCCGTCGTTGGGCGAAGAGATAAAAGCGGTGGTGGTGTTGAAGGATGTGGACGAGACGGTGAGTGAAGAGCAACTGATCGCCTGGACCAAAGAGCGGCTGGCGGCGTTTAAATACCCACGCATCGTTGAGTTTGTCGAACGGCTGCCGATGACCAGTACCGGAAAGGTGATGAAACGGTTGCTGCGTTGAAGGGGGTAATTTTGAAATAATCCCGGCCTGCAGAGCAAGCCGGGAGAGATAACGCATTAACCTGGGTAAATGCCACGCTCTTTACGTGCGGTCAGGATACGTTCACAAGCGACGATATATGCCGCGGTGCGCAGGCTGCACTCTTTCTCTTCGGACTTGTTCCAAACGTGAATCATGGCGTCGGTCATGATCTTGTCCATACGCTCGTTGATTTCGCTCTCGCTCCAGAAGTAGCTGGCCATGTCCTGCACCCATTCGAAGTAACTGACTGTTACGCCGCCGGCGTTACAGATAACGTCAGGTACCACGGTGATGTTGCGTGAACGCAGCACGTCGTCCGCATCTGGGTAGGTTGGGCCGTTAGCGCCTTCCAGAACCAGTTTGGCGCTGAGGATTTCTGCACGTTGACGGGTAATCTGACCTTCCAGCGCGGCTGGGATCAGGATATCCATGTCTACGGACCAGAAAGCTTCGCTTTCAATTTCGCTGGCACCAGGGAAGCCGGCGATTTGCTTGTTCTTGGCCTGCCACTCGGTCAGTGCGGTCAAATCGATACCGTTGGCGTTGAACAGGGTTGCGGAGTGGTCCTGAATCACCACCACACGCGCACCGATACCAACAAACAGGCGGGCGGCTTCGCTGCCCACGTTACCAAAGCCCTGAACCGCAACCTTGGCACCTTCGATTTGCACGCCCAGACGTTTCGCCACTTCACAGCCGGTAACGAATACGCCGCGACCGGTGGCTTTCTCACGACCCAGAGAGCCGCCCAGGTGGATAGGCTTGCCGGTAACCACGCCGGTGATGGTAGTGCCGTGGTTCATGGAGTAGGTATCCATCATCCAGGCCATGACTTTGGCGTTGGTGCCGACATCGGGTGCCGGGATATCTTTCTGTGGCCCGATGATAAACCCGATTTCGCTGGTGTAGCGACGGGTCAATCTTTCCAGCTCGCCTTCAGACAGTTTGAAAGGATCGACGCGGATCCCCCCCTTGGCACCACCGTAGGGCAGGTTGACCGCCGCACACTTGATGGTCATCCAGGCTGACAGCGCCATGACTTCATCGAGATCAACGTCTGGGTGATAACGGATGCCGCCTTTGCCCGGGCCGCGCGACAGGTTGTGCTGAACGCGGAAGCCTTCGAAATGGCGGATTGAACCGTCGTCCATCTGCAGTGGGATATCAACGATCAGCGCACGCTTCGGGTGACGCAGGGTATCAACCCAACGCGACAGATCACCCAGGTAAGGTGCAACGCGGTCGATTTGTTGCAGATAGGTGGCCCAGGCCGTTGTGCTACTTTCTGAAGCGTAGGATAGCTTTTCCATAACCAACCTTTTTTATATAGAGGTGTTTATTTTGTTTAACCGTGGTTTACCAAGTGCATAACACTTTTGCGATGCCAAATTTACCATTAAAAGCGCGGCTTGTTAGCCCCCCCTGGCGGGCTGCGGAGCGGTTTTCAGCGGTTTTTTCGTCGCAAAAATGAATAGTTAATTACTTTTTCAGAAGGGGTTGGCTGACTACGCATAATTTATGCATAAAAAATGCATAAAACCCGTTTTTATCTATTTTTCAGAACCTTGAATGTGATCAAAAAGTTTCATTTTATTTAAGTGTCGTGTTGACAATGCGGTTTCCTGACGCCAGAGTTAAATTCATGTTAAATCTGCGGTGGCCGCATTTTTTTCTTGACCGGGAATGATAATAACCCACTGATATAAAGCCATTTATCCTCCATGCTCATGTTTCGCATGCTAAATGTGGGCTGGTACTCAGTTCGAACAGTCGTTTTCTGAGACGTACAGATATTTACTTCCCTTTAACAAAAGGGCAGGCAGCGTTTGGCCTGAATTTCTTTTTTGCCGGTAGAACGCCAACGGCGTTTCACTCCTGCTGCAGCGGTGAAAGCTGCTTAATCGCCTTAATGACGGACAGGTAACACCATGACAAAAAGTAAACAACATCGGTTGAATACCCATTCAACCGAGGGGCACGACTGTACCCAAACATTGCAACGGGGTTTGAGCGAGCGCCATATTCAGCTTATTTCCATCGGCGGGGCCATTGGCACCGGGTTGTTTATGGGCTCGGGTAAAACCATCGCGCTTTCCGGCACTTCTATTGTTTTGACCTACGTCATTGTCGGCTTCTTTATGTTTATGGTGATGCGGGCGATGGGCGAATTGTTGCTGACCAAGCTCGACTATCGCTCATTTGCCGATTTCGTCTCCGAATACCTGGGCCCCAAAGCCAGCTTCTTCCTCGGTTGGTCTTACTGGTTGAGTTGGGTGGTGACCTGCATTGCCGACGTAGTGGTGTGCGGGGGGTACGTGCAGTACTGGTACCCGGAGGTTTCGCCCTGGCTGCCGGCCTTGCTGACCCTTGGGCTGCTGTGCCTGTTCAATATGCTGTCGGTGAAGATGTTTGGTGAAGCAGAGTTCTGGTTTGCCATCATTAAAGTGATTGCCATTATCGCGCTGATCCTGACCGGTGCCTGGATGGTATTTATTGGCTGGACCTCGCCGGACGGGGTTAAAGCCTCGGTGAGTAATATCACCGACCCCAATATCTTTATGCCGCACGGCATATTCGGTTTCTTTGCCGGCTTCCAGATTGCCATTTTCTCCTGCACCGGTATCGAGCTGCTGGGCACTATGTCGGCAGAGACCAAGAATCCGCAAAAGGTGCTGCCTAAGGCGATCAACGTGATCCCGTTGCGGATCATCATTTTCTATGTGTTCTCGATGCTGGCGATTATCGCCGTGACCTCATGGAGCCACGTTTCGCCGGACAGCAGCCCGTTCGTTATGCTGTTCGACCAGGCCGGTTTGCCTGCCGCGGCCGCAGTGATTAACTTTGTCGCCTTGACCTCCGCCATGTCTTCGGCCAACAGCGGGGTTTATTCCAGTACTCGCATGCTGTATGGCCTGTCGATGGAGAAACACGCGCACGGACAGTTCAAAATCCTGTCACGCACCACGGCAATTCCGATCCGCAGCCTGATGTTTTCCTGCTTCTGTATGGTGGTGGGAACCATGCTGTTGATCCTGATGCCTAATGTCATGACGTTGTTTACCATTGTTTCTACCGTGGCGGCAATATTGGTGGTTTACAGTTGGGGAATGATTCTGGTGGCCTATCTGGTTTATCGCAAACAACAGCCCGAACTGCATGAGCGTTCTACCTTCAAGATGCCGGGCGGGGTGATCATGACCTGGCTGACGTTGGCGTTCTTCGCTTTCACGCTGGTGCTGATGGTCTTTGACCGGGATACTCTGATAGCGCTGTGCAGTATGCCGCTGTGGTTTATCGCCCTGGCGATAGTTTGGCGCTTCAGGATCAAAAATAGCCTGGCGCGGGAAGGCTATGTGTATTACCAACCTGACCAACAGGCCGAGTAGGATCGGAGAATCAAAATCCTGAAAAACACCTTTAAACTGAATTTCAATAGCTATCCTTCATGTAATGAATTATTTCTGAAGGTGCTAATTTTGAATAAGGTAATTGCTGGTAATGATGTATCCATAGGATATCAACTCTTACTGGAGACGCTCTCTAAATGGGGGATTACCCGTTATGTTGGCGTTACTGGTGGAGGGGTTGTTCATTTTTTAAAACATATTAATCCCCTTGTAAATTTCTGCTCTGAAGAGTCAGGTTTTCTCTCTATTGCTGAATACAGTGCCGGGTTTATTCCATTAGGATATTATCTGAGTAGCGGTAGAATGGCGGCCGCAGTCGCAACGACAGGAGCCGCTAGCAAACTACTCAGTTGCGGTATAAGCGATGCGAAACTGCATGATATTCCAGCCATATACATAGTCCCCCTCACCGGAGAGGAAATACAGGGACACTCCCCATTGCAAGATACTTCAGAGTCTGGCAGTAATCTTGTCGCCCAATTACGCAGCGAGTTGCCTGAATCCGTCTTTGTGCTTGACTCGCCAGAAACCCTTGCCGAAAAATTATCATCTGCCCAGGTCCAGTTGGAAAGGGCAAAACCGGTTGTACTTGTTTTGCTGCATAACACGCTCAACAGTCCAACATCTCATCCCGCAAAAACTACAGCGTCGGTAAAACTACCCGAGCAAAGATCTTCATTCATCGATTTTTGTGACGAATTTCGACACGACATTGATGGGCGACGTCTGATCCTACTGGTGGGAGAGGAAATGACTCGCTATCCAGATGCGGCAACCCTGACGACTCAATTTTGTCAAATGCTCCGCTGCGCGGCTATCTGGAGCATCAATGGTGCCAATGCTGTGCAGCGAGATAATCCTTATGGTTTTGGCTATATTTCATTCGGGGGGAATGATGAAGCCTTGTCGCTCTATCAATCAATTGGGAAAGATGATGTGTTGCTAGTGCTGGGCGCTTGCCCTGATGAATACACTGTTAATCTACACAAATTTTCCGCCGCTAAGACGTTTTTCCTCACTAACATTCTTGGAAGTTATGGTCAAATAGAGAATAGTTTCGTACATATGAGTCAGGGAGCATATCGGCAGGTCTCCGGCCCACTGGATAAATTGTTGTGTAACCTTCTGTCGGCGGCACAACAAAAGCCGTTCGGCAATATTCACTCTCCCTTCGCTCCTGATAATCTCAATCACCGCCAATATCTGCCTCCTCGCCCTGGTTATGTTGACATGGCTGAGCTTTATCAACGACTTGATCGTTGGTGGCCGGCAGGTTCTATTGGGTTTGACGATGTTTGCCTGTCTTACAAAGACAGACAATATGTTACTCAACGTCCAAACAACAATATTCACTTTTATTCACTCTACCGTGGTTCAGCAATGGGGGGCGCATTCGGTGCAGCTGTTGGGGCGAAATTATCATTGCCAACACGTCCAGTGTTTCTCTTTACTGGTGATGGATGCTTCCGACTATTTTCCGGTTCATTGGGGGAAGCGAGTGAATTGGGGCTAGTTATTTTTCTCGTCAATAACGCCAGTTTTTCGATTGTTGGTCAGGGTTTGCCCATCATCTTGCCAGAGACAGAAGAAAAAAATTATCACGCCAACCTCAAGCCGTTGGATTATTGCGCAATAGCACGAGCTTGCGGCTGGGAGGCCGAGCAGCTTGCACCTGATTTGAGCAATCTGAGTATTTTGCTGGATAAAGCAACGGGTAATACAATGAAATCTTTGCTTATTGATATCCCAGTCGATGCGTCACAAGTACTGGGTCGTAATCCTCGCGTAAAAAATCTCTAAAAAGAAGAGCAGAAAGACAGAATGAGAAGCCCCAGAACGAAACATTGAAGGGACCTTTCAGTGAGAACAGGCTCGAAATGGGCTTTGCCGGGCGATGATCATCACCCGGCTCCGTTAGTTAGAAGGTGACATTGACCTTGGCCCAAAGGGTTCGCCCTGGTTCATTCACCGAAGTATTCGATGAATAGCCGAAGGTGCTGTTGCCTGCCAGATTGAGATGCTCGCTGTAGGTTTTGTTGAAGATATTATCCAGGCCGGTACTGAGTTTGACCTGCGGATTCACCTTGTAGGCCACATTGGCGGAAAGCACGCCAAAGCCCGGACTGTCGGCAAAGTCTTTACCCACCACGTTACCCTGATTGATCGCTACACGGTGCTGGCTACTGACCAGACGCCAAAGACCGGTACTGCTCCAGTCACCACGCTCGTAGGTCAAACCCAGGCGTGCTTCCAGTGGCGGTATTTGCGGCAGTGGCTGGTGGTCAGTGGTGTTCTTACCCCAGGCATAGGCCAGACTGGCATCGGTTTTCCAGTGCTCGGCAAGTTGGTAACCCATGCCCATTTCACCGCCCATAATGGTGGCGTTCACGTTATCGGCCTGACTGATACGAGCATGGTGCGGATCGTATTTGAACAGGATAAAGTCATTCACATGACCCAGGTACGCGGACACCCAACTGTTAAAGCGTTTATCGGTGTATTGAGCGCCGATATCGATCTGCGTGGTCTTTTCACTTTTCACGCTATCAAACGGACTTTTACTGCCGTCCGGCCCCAGAGTCGGGGAGAACAGTTCCCAGTAGTCAGGGAAACGTTCGGTATAGCCAATCCCGGCGTAAACCATCAGCGGCATACCGGCAAGCGTATGCTCAATGCGGGTAAAGCCGCTTGGCAAGGTATCGGAACGTTCACGCCCATTAGCCGATTGATAGTTATCCACCAGGCTGCGATCAAGGCGCGCACCGCTGATAACCTTGTTTTGTTCGGTCGCGGTCCAGGTCAGTTCACCAAAAGCGCCGTAGTTATGAAATTGCGCATCCTTCTGCCAGCCGTCGCCCTGTTTATTGCGGTGAGTGTTGGTTTGCGTATCCATACCGCTTTCCAATTTGAAATCTTGCCATAGCCAGGTACCCATGACGCGCCCACCGACGGTGCGGCGATCCAGTTGCATCGTCATCCCCATATTCATATGACCCATGCCCATATGTCCCATCGCCATGCCACTCTGACCGGGGGAGCGAAGGGTGACGTTATCCATAATATGGTCGGCGTAGTTGTAATAAACCTGAGCTTCGAGCTTATCCAGTACCTCGCCAATGTTGGATTTTTCAAATCGCATGCCCAGACTTTCACGCTTGAACTGTGAACCGTCCATGCTGCGCCCGGCATAACGTGCTTCGCCATTACCTCGGCCCATGGTCACTTCCAACAGAGTGTCGCTGTCTGGCGTCCACCCCAGCGCCAAATCACCATTCCATTTATCCCAGCGCGATGGCACGCGGTCGCCATTGCCATCCTGATAGTCGTTGGAACGCGATTTGTTGCCCATCAGGCGCAAATAGCCTTGTTCACCCCCCAGACTAGCGTCGATATTTTCATCCCAGCGACCGTTAGAGCCGGCCAATACGCTGGCATTGCCCTTTATGCCTGGCTTGTCAAAGCGCGGACGCTCACGTTCGAAGCGTACCGTTCCCGCTGAGGAACCTGGCCCCCAAAGCACCGTCTGCGGGCCTTTGGTGATGGTCAGCAGATCATAGCTTTCTGGTGAGATATATGAAGTCGGAGCATCCATTCTTGCCGGGCAGGCACCCAACATTTCGCCACCATCAGTCAGAATTTTCAGTCGTGAGCCAAACATGCCGCGGAACACCGGATCGCCATTGGTACCGCCGTTACGGATCTGTGAGAAGCCCGGAATGGTTTTCAGATAGTCCGAGCCATCGCTGGCCGGCACCGGCTGACGAGGTGTTTTAGGCGATGTCACTATGGTCATCGGTGAATAAAGTGGCGCAGTCACGGTAATGACGTCACCGTCGTTGGTTTTGACGGCAGCATGGCCGTTGAAGGGCGCCAGAGCAAACAAAGACATCGCCGCAGTAATATGCAGTGACAGAGGGTGTTTTTTATAATTCTTGGTTTTATCGAACATCATCGTTCCTTAATGCAAATTTTGACGCTAAACGTATTTTTATATCGCAACCGATTATTATTTAGGCGTAGTCATGCCCGGAGCATAATGCTGCCGTAAATAGGGGGGCGTCCTCGCCATAGCGGATTAATAACGCCAGCCGAGTTGCGATAAATAATGTTCTGCAGCAGTAAATCTGACCGGCGTGTGTCCACCTCCTGATTTAATTATCTCAACAGGAATAATTTGGCTGCAGTCTATTAATTTTTAAATCAGAGAAAGTGATGCTGGCGGGGCGCGAGGTTGTGCCTCGGAGTGGGCCACATGGGCGAATAACGGGAAGATATAATGCGCTGGCGGAGCGCGGGACAGCAACGTGCCAGACCAGAGCAACGGCGAATAGGCCAGGTCCAACAACGGCACATGGATCAGCAGCACGCAGTAACCGCAGGCACTGTCATCCATCATCATCGCCATATTGTGGCTGCCGGTCTGCATGGCCATTGACATGCCCGGCATGCTGGCCTTAGCGCTCGGTGCAGACGGTGGTGAGTGATGCATATGTGTCGACATATCCATACCACAGTCTGCCATGCTGGCGGTTTCAGACTGACCGACGCGCACATGCTCCAGCGATCGAGATATCACTGGAGCAATGAACAACATCAGGATCGCAAAAATCCCCAGACAGGCGGGGAGGCGGCTTTGCGATGTAGCAGTCCTAATTAACGACACATATATCCTAAAACAGTGCGAAATTAACGGGCGGAATTGTACTGTCTTATGCTGAAAATGTTAAAACATTTTATTCACGGTTAGTATATTGATAAATTAAAAGGCCCTGTGGCAGGCAAACCGTTCTGCCAAATGATAGGCGATTGATGCCCCCATAATTCCCGCGCCGATAACAATCATATGTTTCTCTGTGGTACACATACGGAGTTCCTTGTGTGAAAACTGGCCTGACTATCCCATAGGCTACAGGAAGAAACGGGAATTGTGTGCAATGAAGTTGGTCAGTATGTGGCGCAAAGAAGCTTTGAGATGATGTTGCCGAATGGCGAGATGGTTGATAGAGATACCTGATAAAGTCCAGAACCTCAGATTCTACGTATATCCACCTTTGTCAAAGCTAAGTTAAGATGTCCGCATGTCCGCATGTCCGCATGTCAGCAAAGTAGAAATGTCCTTTGATTACAGGAGAAGGAAGCCCAGTTCGTAGCCGTATACATGGCCGCTCAAAACGGTAATGAGTCGGTTAACTTCATCCAATGTAAAAACTCCGCTGCATGAGCCGTCATGGTGATCTTCTTGTTGATTATACATGACGGACATCTTAACTTAGCCCAAGGCGGACATTACAACTTTGCTGTTACAGCATTGGTGCGCATAATGTATATTATGTTAAATTGAATTTATAGCTACGCACCCGGTTATCCAACCTGGCCATAGCTCACCTCGCCTTTCTCTTTACCGGTTCTTTCAGCAGCTAACTTTTGTTCATTGATGACTTTTGCTTGTGGTTCAACATCGCCGGTGTCAGCAATTCGTCGGCGTCCCCTGATGAAAACGAATCTGCCATCGACCGCCATTGTCATTTGCAGATAATTGCCAGATCGACGAACGCAATGTGCATCGAGTAACGCCACCATCGTCACCATGTTGAAAACTACGGTACGTCAGCAACACCGCACCTTCGGTAATGACGGCCAGCTTAAAGCCTTCGGAAAAAATCGATGCCTTATCACTTTCTCTTTGTAGTGCAGCCAGGGTTTGCTGTTTATCATAGTAATGACCTGAACGCCCAATCTCTTCAAAGTCGTCATGCAGCAACTCACTGACCACAGCAATGTTGTTCCTTGTTGCCGGCAGATGCAGCTTAACTTCCAGGGATTGGATTAATGCCAAAAGTTGTGTCGAATCGGTCAAAATGCCCTCCTTTTTTGATCGCGCTACGTGAAATCTGAAAACAACTGGCAATAATCCCCCTGCAGATCTCGTCAAAACGCGCCTTGTCAGCTTACAATTTTCGGTGCAGCCCAGCTGTGTTTTCAGGAACGGGATCACCTTATCCAAGGTTGCACGTACCGCATTGTTCTGAAGGGAATATCCGGGGGTATAAGTTATGGCGTCACGAAAAGCTCAAAAAATAAGTTTTGAATCAGAACTCCCCGCTGAATGACGGGGAATTCCACCAGATAAGCCAATGTAGGCACCAACCTGGCTTATTTGCAAAGAGCCCTAGCGGGCCAGTTCCACCCCGTCCAGTTCAGAGATGGCCAGGCAGAAAACTTCGGTGATGGCATCCACCGTGTAGGCGGTTTTAGCCGGGATCATCAACATCTCATGAGCCTGTAGAGTCTGATCGCCAATTTTCAGCTCACCCGACAGAACCATCAGTTTGACCCAGCCCGGATGCATTCTGGCTGACTGATGACTGCCAGCATCAAGTTTCAACAGCGCCGTGTGCCCCTGCGCCTCACGTTTCAAGATATGGTAGTAGACTCCATCGTAAGGCATTTTCTCGTAGTGCAATGTCGCCAGTGTTCTTTTATGCATGATAGCTTCCTAGTAATCGGTGATTAGTTGGATCAAGTATCACAATTCCCTAACGGCCTGTGGGCCTGTTAATAAATATATAGGACGTATGCCTCATACGCAAAAACTCACTTGTTTGAAGCGCTGGCGCACCAAAGTGGGCCTTGTCCGCACTCAGTGACATTGTCACTAAAAGGCGAGTAATAGCACTTCATTCGTTATTAAATTCTTTCAGTTAATATTATAACCCAGGATATTAATCAACCTGCTCAGAATGTTATCTTTATCAACCAATAACAATGAGTTATTTAAATAACGGAAAATTACCATAGAAATAATTAAGAAAAAACGACATATCATTGCAATTCAGACTATGTTTATTAATGTTGTAACTCGCCCGTGACCAAATAAATTTCAAATCAATTGCTATTTTATTTGGTCATTATGTCATTGTTGTCGGCGCAGCCCACCTGGAGCCACGCACGGACGTTAAGGGATGGGTAGTTCTGAAAAATAACGGGGGTGATTTTTATGGTTCCAACTGTCAAATAGCCGTCAGTATTCCAGATTAGAATCGCATTTTCACACTGCTCGTCACCACCGAACTTCAGGTAATATTCAATCATGACTTATTAATACAGGTGATATTATGTCCATTGATAAAAAACAGATGACCAATGCCATTAATGCAGCTTTAGCTGAACTTCACTCCGCAATAAGAATTGACAATTTAAATTCAGATAAAACCACCGATGGTTCAATTGGTTGCACTCAATTCGCCGGTGCCGTTTATGAAAAGGCAGGAGGAAAAGACACGGATAAAAGTTACAGAATCAAAGTCGATAACCTGAACGGAAATGAATTGAAAAAATACAAAAACGGCGATCTGGTTAATATATTGCTCAACTATGAAAACTGGGATTACACTCATGCATGCTGCATTTACTTCTCTTCAGATACCTCTTATGTTATTCAGACCTATCTTAATCACACCGTACGCATCGTCACTTCATTTGAACACGCTGTTTTAAATCAACGTTGGCATCAATACGCAGAGACAAAAGGCGGCAATGCCGAAGTCTTTAATTCACTGTTTTCAGTAAAGCCACTGAACCTGCCCAATGTGGTCGAGGTTATTATCACTGAATTGCTTTGACGACGGCTTGGCACATTCACTCCTTTTAACGGCAGCCCAGCTATCCTTGGTTGGGCTGACACCAGCGAAAGCTCTGATTACCGGATGTTATAGGTCCCTTTCCCTGCGGATTTGGCCCGATACATGGCATCGTCCGCTTTGGTCAGCAGGGCCTCAGCGGTAATATCGCCGCCAGAAGTAATGGCTGCACCGATACTGGCAGAGAGACTCACTTTTTGATTGCCGACCCGTTCCAATGCCGCCAGCTTGACCAATACGCTCTCGCAAAACGCGCTGACCTGCAGCTGCGGATGCGCCAAAGGCCAGAGGATAACCGTAAACTCATCACCGGCGAGGCGTGAAACGCTGTGATGAGGCCCGGCACAGGCATTGAGCAATTCTGCAAAGGTTTTCAGGATAAGATCGCCGAAATCATGGCCAAAGCTGTCGTTAAGCATTTTGAAACCATCAAGGTCGATAAACAACAACGCCATCTGCTGCTGTGGGCAACAAGCCTGCAGCGTTGCTCCCAGCCGAAGCAGGAAAGCCCGCCGATTGGTTAGCCCGGTCAGCATGTCATGAGAGACGTCGTACTCTAACTGCCGCTGCAAACGTTTAAGTTCGGTAATATCCATG
Source organism: Serratia sp. NA_112.1 (assembly GCF_052691715.1). Taxonomy (NCBI): domain Bacteria; kingdom Pseudomonadati; phylum Pseudomonadota; class Gammaproteobacteria; order Enterobacterales; family Yersiniaceae; genus Serratia; species Serratia sp. NA_112.1. Next base: position 116,801 of record NZ_JBQZFO010000005.1, on the reverse strand, counting down.
GAAAGAATATAGAAGCCCTGGGTTTCACTGGGTACCAGGGTGGTATGGATGATCGCTGTCCCTTGGCGCGTTTGGAGTTCACTCTCAAAACTGACCGTCTCCCCACTCAGCGCCCGTGTAATCATTGGCTTGGCCATTTCATAGGCACTATCACCCATAAATGCCTGCACGCTCATTCCCTTGAGACGTTCTTCATCCAGACCAAACCAGGTTTTATAGGCGCTGTTGGCAAACAGATACCGCTCATTGGCGTCAATCTGACTGATCAGCGCTGGCATATTATCGGTAATGGCCCGCAGACGTTCTTTTTCATTGCTCAGTTGCAGCTCGGTGAGCGCCCGATTGGCAATTTCCTGATTGAGTTTATTGACGGCAGAATTCAATTCACGGGTCCTTGTCACTACCCTGTCTTCCAGCTCATGTTGCAGTGCATAGAGGTCAGCTTCTGCCGCTTTGCGCTCGCTGATATCGACAATGACCGAGATAAAATGATGAGGCTCTCCATTCGGCATACGATTGAGCGACACCGTCAGTTGAACCCATATTGTTGAACCATCAGCGCGGATATAGCGCTTTTCCATCGAATAGGTGTCTATCTCATTGGCCAATAACTGTTGCAACATTCCTAGGTCGTTGTGCAGATCTTCACGATAGGTGATGTCCTGGAAGGTACGCTCCAACAGTGCCCGCTCAGAGTACTGCAACATTTCACAGATCCGCGGATTCACCCGAAGCCAATACCCTTCCAGCGAGACCAGAGCCATGCCCACTGCCGCCTGTGCAAAGGTCTGCTCAAACAGGGCTTCGGTACGTTGCAGGTTTGATTTCAGACTTTCGGTATAGATATCACGTTCAATACTGTGCAGATACTCTTCGATAACGGCGGCAAAATCGCGTAAATCATGCACCATATCAGAAGATAACGCCTGTGGGTGACCATCGATAATGCATAAGGTGCCCAACGGCAGGCCGTCCAGTGACAACAAGGGGTGCCCGGCATAGAAACCAATTTTTGGCCCGCCAGTGACCAGGGGGTTGTCAAAGAAACGCGGGTCAACCGCAGTATCCGGCACGACCAACGTGTCACACTGCAAAATGGCGTGACCGCAAAAGGAAATATTGCGAGGTGTTTCCCGTACATCCAGACCCGAGCGAGAAAGGAACCATTGGCGCTCACGGTCGATTAACGAAATCAGGGCAATACTGACGCCAAAATATTTGGCGGCCAGGCGCGTGACCCGGTCTAATTTCTCTACTGAATTCGTGTCCAGTATGTTTAGTGAATGCAGAACCGATAGCCGTTCGGTTTCATTTTCTGGAAAACAGGGTTCGTACATAGGTTACTCCGGCTTATCTTTGCTGGGCGATGCTGATTCACAACCTGCATGGCTAGCCGTTACCCTTAATGGCTTAACACCGCACCGTAAATGACTTATTTCATTCAGCTTAGACGGTTCTGCTGGTTTTACTGGCCCTTGGGAGGAATTAATCATGCCAACTAAACATCAATAAAACCTTCGATACTTAACTTCAACAACCATAGACCCTGCTCTAGCTCCGGTTATACCAGCCTAAATGCGCTTAATTTCTAAGCAGCGATTTATTTATAATAAGTTGTTGCTTAAAAAACGTTCAGGCGTCAACCCGGCGACAATCACAAAATTGTCAGCAAAATAAATGCATTGGGCTAGTACCCCTACTTTAATTGAGGGAGCTTTACGTGCCTGGTCAACTCCCCTGTCGCGGCCATACGGCGGCATTATTGACCAATAAACCAGCAATTTATTGTTTTTAATAGAAAAAACATTAAATTTCATGCAGCCAAATAACTATTGAGCCGGGGGGTAAAAAGCCATATATTGGGCGCGTTTTTTCACGGTAGTTACTTATTCATTTTAATAATTCAACTAGGGCGTTACTGATACCCCCAGTTGTAGGAGAGATATGATGACGGATAAAGTCCGTATTGATAATTTCGGTGTGAGTTTAGAAAATGTAAACAATGAAACATATTTGGCGAGACAAGCCGAATTTGAATCGAATGTCAGGAGTTACCCCCGTAAATTGCCATTGGCAATTGCGAAAGCCCAAGGTGTGTGGATCACCGATGTTGAGAATAATCAATATCTTGATTGCCTGGCGGGTGCGGGTACGCTGGCTCTGGGTCATAACCATCCTGATATCCTCCAAAGCATCCAAAATGTCATTACCAGCGGCTTGCCGTTACATACCCTCGATCTTACAACACCGTTGAAAGATCAGTTCTCAGCTTATTTGCTCTCTTTATTGCCAGGACAAGGCCAGGAATACTGCCTGCAGTTCTGTGGCCCTTCGGGCGCAGACGCGGTTGAAGCCGCTCTGAAACTGGCGAAAAAGCACACCGGTCGTTCTGGCGTGATCAGCTTCTCCGGCGGATATCATGGCATGACCCATGGCGCGCTGGCGGTCACAGGCAACCTGTCACCGAAAGAAGCGATTAACGGCATGATGCCGGAAGTTCAGTTTATGCCTTACCCGCATGAGTACCGCTGCCCGCTGGGTATCGGTGGCGAAGCCGGCGTTAAAGCACTGACCTACTATTTTGAAAACCTGATTAACGACGTCGAAAGCGGCGTGCGCAAACCTGCGGCAGTCATCCTGGAAGCGGTTCAGGGTGAAGGCGGCGTCAACCCGGCTCCGGTCGAATGGTTGCAGCGCATTCGCAAAGTCACACAGGAACACGGCATTTTGCTGATTATCGATGAAGTTCAGGCCGGCTTTGCCCGTACGGGTAAACTGTTCGCCTTCGAACACGCCGGTATTGAGCCGGACATCATCGTGATGTCCAAAGCGGTCGGTGGCGGCTTGCCACTGGCGGTATTGGGCATCAAGAAAGAATTTGACGCCTGGGAACCAGGTCATCATACCGGCACCTTCCGCGGTAACCAGCTGGCGATGGCCACCGGTCTGACCACCCTGCAGCACCTTAAAGATAACAATGTGGCCGGTAAGGTCGCTGCACAAGGCGAGTGGCTGAAAGCCAAGCTGGCCGAGCTGCAAAAACGTTATCCGGCCATTGGCCACGTGCGCGGCCTGGGCCTGATGATTGGTATGGAAATCGTTAAACCGGACGAAGCTCAGGATCATATGGGGTGTTACCCGGCAGATCCTCAATTGTCTGCCCTACTGCAGAAGAAATGTTTCGAAGCCGGGTTGATCCTGGAGCGTGGCGGTCGTAACGGCAACGTGTTGCGTCTGCTGCCTTCGCTGTTGATCACCAACGACGAACTGGGCATTTTCCTGGATAAATTTGAACAGGCCCTGTTAGCCGCCGGCGTCAAGCCTGTAGGTATGGAGTGAATTCGATGTCCCGGTTAAACCCGATTCTGGCCGCTTCGGCGCAAAGCACCGAAGCCTACCAGCAAGCGATCGAGCAAAGTAGCCAGGCAGTAGTACAGTGGCTGCAACAACCCGAGATGTATCAGGGGAAAACCGTTGCCGAACTGCGTGAACGCATTACGCTTGATTTTAATCCTCAGGGCCTGGGCAACCAGGCGGCGATCGAACGCGCGATTGAGTACTTTTTAAAGGACAGCCTGTCGGTGCATCACCCACAGTGCGTCGCGCATTTGCATTGCCCAAGCCTGGTGATTAGCCAAGCCGCGGAAGTGCTGATCAACGCCACCAACCAGAGCATGGACTCCTGGGATCAAAGCCCGTCTGCCACCATCATCGAGATGAAGCTGATCGAGTGGTTGCGTACCCAGGTCGGCTATCAGCCAGGCGATGCAGGCGTATTCACCAGCGGCGGTACCCAAAGCAATCTGATGGGGCTGATGCTGGCTCGCGATGCCTTCTTCGCCAAACAGGGCCACTCTGTGCAGCAGGATGGACTGGTCGGTAACCTGCGCAAGATTAAAGTTTTGTGTTCTGAAAATGCCCATTTCTCGGTGCAAAAGAACATGGCGCTGCTTGGTCTGGGTTATCAATCCGTTACGCTGGTGAAAACCGATCAATTCGCACGGATGGATGTAAACGACCTGGCCGAAAAGCTGGCGCAAGCCAAGGCCAATGGCGAACAGATCCTGGCGATTGTTGCCACCGCAGGCACCACCGATGCCGGTGCTATCGACCCGCTACGTGCGATTGCGCAGTTGGCGGCAGAACACCAGATCTGGGTGCATGTTGATGCGGCCTGGGGCGGCGCGTTGTTGCTTTCCGAGAAGTACCGTGACTATCTGGACGGTATTGAATTAGTGGATTCCATTACCCTGGACTTCCATAAACAATTCTTCCAGACCATCAGTTGCGGTGCCTTCCTGTTGAAAGAAGCCCGCCACTATGAGCTGATGCGCTATCAGGCGGCCTACCTGAACTCCGAATTTGACGAAGCTCAGGGCGTGCCTAACCTGGTGTCCAAATCCTTGCAGACCACCCGCCGTTTTGACGCGTTAAAACTGTGGATGGGGCTGGAGGCATTAGGGCAACAGCAATACGCCGCGATCATCGATCACGGGGTGACGCTGGCACAACAGGTTGCCCACTATATCGGCGACCAACCGGCGCTGGAACTGGTGATGCAGCCTCAGTTGGCCAGCGTGCTGTTCCGCTACCGTCCGCAGTCATTAGCCGCTAGCGGCGATGCCGCCGTGGCGTTGCTGAACCAGCAAATTGGTGACGCATTGCTGGGATCCGGCCGTGCCAACGTCGGGGTAACCGAGTTTAATGGCGTAACCTGCCTGAAGATGACGTTGTTAAACCCAACGGTCAGCCTGGACGATATCAAAGTTCTGCTGGCACTGGTGGAAAAAACCGCGCAGCAGCTGCCTGCCGTCTAATCCCCCCTGACCGGCAGCGAAAAGCCGATAACCTTTACGGGTTATCGGCTTTTTATTTATTGATGAATACCCACTGTGAGATCAATGATGCCTATCAGTGAATTATTCTACGCCTAAATGTTCAACCAGCCATTAATCAGCGTGCAACTTTGCCCGCCAATCCATGGCTCATCGTAAATAAAATGAACGCTAAACCGGCCTTGCCGGCGAAAGATTGCGGAATTGCGGAAAGCGCAGCATTTGCACTTATAACATGCAGCAAACGCCTGCTTTCATTGATAGCTCAGGATGCCCGACATGACAGACCCCGATCTCAATTTACTGATTGCTCTCGATGCCCTGCTTACCCTGGGCAGCGTGGCGGGTGCTGCCCGCCGACTTAAGCTAAGTGCTTCTGCGATGAGCCGCACGCTTAGTCGCCTGCGAGCGGTCACCGGCGATCCCTTATTGGTGCGTGCCGGCCGCAATATGGTGTTGACACCCTATGCCGTAGAGATACGCGAGCGAACGCAAAACGCCGTGTTCGAAGCCCGCGCGGTACTTCGTCCTGCGGTATCGGATCTGAGTTTACCCAGCCTGGAACGAACCTTTACCCTGCGCGCCAACGAAGGTTTTGTCGAAGCCTTTGGCGCTGTGCTGATCGCGGCGGCGGCACAGGAAGCCCCTTTGGTGCGCCTGTGTTTTGCCCCCAAGCCAGAGAAAAGTTCCACCCATTTGCGCGAAGGTCTGGTCGATCTTGAGATTGGCGTGCTGGGGGTAATGGGGCCGGAAATTCGCTTGCAGGCCCTGTTCCGTGACCGATTTGTCGCGGTAGTCCGCAAAGGCCATCCGTTTGAACAACAGCCGGAGATTACTGCCCGACAATATGCCGCCTGGGGTCATGTGGTTGCCTCACGCCGTGGGCTATTAACCGGGCCGGTAGACCAGGCGCTGGCCGACCTGGGACTGGAACGCAAAGTCGCCGCAGTGGTACCGAGTTTTCCCGCCGCGCTGGCAGTGGCGCAGGCCTCTGATTTGGTGGCATTGGTCCCGGCCTCTTTCCTGCTCAATCACCCGGTGGGCTGTGACGCTACCGCTACACTCTTTGCTTTTGAGCTGCCGGTTAAAACTCAGGGCATAACCGTCTCGCAAATGTGGCATCCACGTTTGGAAGCTGACGCGGCTCATCGCTGGCTGCGCCAGTTAGTCTTGCGCGTGGTTAAACAGCGTTTTGAAATTCGGGAGTTTTAAGAAGGCGATCTCGGGGTCATTAATACCGGAGGGAACGTTGAGCTTATTGACTAACAATGGGCAATGGAGAAATAGGTTATTAAATCTACCCCTGGATTTTTACCCCTTCACTTTAAAGGGTTTCGGATCGGGGTAGCGTCCACTATGCAGTGCAGGTAAAACGATGACGCCCAATCAATCGAAACACATTACCGCCAAAAAGCAACATATCCTTAACTTGCTAACGAATCAAATGGTACAATGTGATTATTCCGTCGTTTGATCCTCGCTTTGCAACTCCGTTTTGATCGGGAGGACGCTGATCGTGGTCATCGAGGTAAACATGAAGAAAAACATTATCCTGGAGTCTATCAGCCATGCCTGAATCAAATACCCGTCCGGGTATAAAAATTAAACTATGGTGTTGTTTATTGGGAATAATCCTTACTCTGGTCGGCTTATTCTTTACCATTGCCGGTGGCAAACTGGCCTCGTTAGGGGGCAGCAGCTACTTCCTGATTGCCGGTATCGTCACCCTGCTTTGTGCGGTGCAATTCTTCCGCCGTAAATCTTCAGCGGTGGCGCTGTTCCTGCTGGTGTTTATCGGCACGCTGATTTGGTCGGTGTACGATGCCGGTTTCGATTTCTGGCCACTGGTTTCACGCTTAATGGTCCCTGCCGGTTTGACGCTACTGGCCTTGCTCAGTTGGCCGACACTGCGTAAATCGGAAGGCAAGGCACCGCTGGCGAAATTGTCCTACCTGCTCAGCGCGGTACTGGCGGTGTGCATGGTTGGTACCTTTGTGCAGATGTTCCAGCCACACCCTACCGTCGCTTTCAGCGGAAAACCCTTACCGTTGATCCCGGTAGATAAAGCCAAACAGCAAAAAGACTGGGACAACTACGGCAACACCCCAGGTGGCAGCCGCTTCGTGGCCCTGGACCAAATTACCCGCGACAATGTGAAAGAGCTGAAAGTCGCCTGGACCTTCCATACCGGCGATACCCCACTAAGCCCGGACGGCAATGGTGCAGAAGATCAACAAACGCCTCTGCAAGTCGGTAGCCGCGTCTTCCTGTGTACGCCGCATAATAATGTCATCGCCGTCGATGCCGACAACGGTAAAGAAATTTGGAAGCGTGAGATCAACGCGAAATCTCAGGTCTGGAACCGTTGTCGCGGTCTGGCCTACTTTGATGTCACCAAGCCAATACCGGCACCGACGGTGCCGGGTTCAACCCCAGCCATCCCTGCTACTCTGGCGGCCGGTGACAATTGCCAACGCCGTATTCTGATGAACACCATCGATGCGCGCCTGGTGGCGATCAACGCCGATAACGGCGAGTTCTGTCAGAACTTTGGCCATCAGGGTGTGGTTGATCTTAAGGCCGGTCTGGGGGATGCTGCAGATCCCAAATACCAACTGACCTCTGCCCCTACACTGGCCGGTACCACTATCGTGGTCGGCGGCCGCGTAGCCGACAACGTGCAAACCGATATGCCTGGTGGCGTACTGCGTGGTTTCGACGTGATCACAGGTGAAATGCGCTGGGCGTTTGACCCGGGTAATCAAGATCCAAATTCAGCTTTGAAACCGGGGCAGACCTTCGTGCGCAGCACGCCGAACTCCTGGGCGCCAATGTCCTACGATCCGGCAATGAATACCGTGTTCCTGCCAATGGGCAGCTCTTCGGTTGACCTGTGGGGCGCTAATCGCAACGCACTGGATCACAAATACGGTGCCTCTATCCTGGCGCTGGATGCCACCAGCGGTAAAGAAAAATGGGTTTATCAGACCGTTCATAACGACCTGTGGGACTTCGATCTGCCCATGCAGCCGAGCCTGATCGATTTCCCAATGAAGGATGGCACCAGCAAACCGGCGCTGGTGATTGGTGCCAAAACCGGGCAGCTCTTCGTGTTGGATCGCCATACCGGTAAACCCTTGACCGAAGTTAAAGAGCTGCCGGTGAAAACCCGCACCATCCCTGGCGAGCAATACTCGGACACTCAACCCTTCTCTGTCGGCATGCCGCAGATCGGCAATCAGAAACTCACCGAATCCGACATGTGGGGGGCAACGCCGTTCGATCAACTGATGTGTCGTATCAGCTTTAAATCGATGCGTTATGACGGGCTGTTCACCGCCCCAGACACCGATATCTCGCTCAGCTTCCCCGGTTCGCTGGGTGGCATGAACTGGGGTGGTCTGTCGACCGATCCCAACAACCACTATATCTTTGCCAATGATATGCGTCTGGGCCTGTGGGTACAGATGATCCCGCAGAAAACCGATGCAAACGCGCCAGCCAGCAACGGCGGTGAGTCGGTCAACGCCGGGATGGGGGCCGTGCCGCTGAAAGGAACCCCTTACGGCGTGAACAAGAACCGCTTTATGTCACCGCTGGGCATTCCATGCCAGAAACCGCCTTTCGGCACCCTGTCCGCTATCGATCTGAAAACGCAGAAAGTAGTGTGGCAAGTCCCGGCTGGTACGGTGCAGGATACCGGGCCATTCGGCATCAAAATGCGCGCACCAATGCCGGTGGGCATGCCAACGCTGGGCGGCACGCTAGCCACTCAGGGCGGCCTGGTGTTCATTGCGGGCACTCAGGATTACTACCTGCGAGCATTTGATTCTTCCACCGGCGAAGAAGTCTGGAAAGCACGTTTGCCTGTCGGCAGCGGCGGCACGCCAATGAGCTATGTTTCGCCGGTCACCGGCAAACAATACGTTGTGATCTCCGCCGGTGGCGCACGCCAGTCGCCAGACCGCGGCGACTACGTCATCGCTTATGCGCTTGATAAATAAATCCTCCCATAAGTTATCATTACACCAGCCCCCGCTAAATCACGGGGGCTTTTTTATATCCGCCGATATAACGGTTTTAATGATATTTAACAGTGAGAACACTCGGAGAAAATTGGATGAGTTAAAAACATAAATACGAGAGTATTCCTAATGTGTTACTCAGGATTATATCTCATTCTTTCTGGTGGTTTTTTATTGCACAGGCCAGGCTACATAATGATTTCCGCTGGCAAAAAATATTTTTGACGTGGATGCCGAGCGGTTTTCAGAGGAAATGACAAATGAGTGTTTTACCCGAGCGCAGTGATGGTAATCATCCTGTTGATATGGCTAATGAAATATTTGACGGCTTGCCGAATCTCATTGGCGTAGGTAATAGCCTCGGGGGACATTTCAATAGGTTATGGTGTGAATATACCGGCCTTGCTTCATTTGATAACCAGGACGCCTGCTGGTTGAAAGTGCTGCATCCGGATGACTATGCGCACATCGATTCGTTGTGGCAACAGTCGGTAACCTCCATCACCTCGTTCGTTTATCAGGCCCGTCTGCGCCATTGCAGTGGTGAGTATCGTTGGTTTTTACTGTCGTTCGGCGTTAGAAAAGCCCCAAAATCCTCACAGAATCATTGGTTTCTCAGCTGTACCGATATCCATCAGCAAATGCTGGAAAAACAAATCATTGCCGAAAAGCTGGCGGCGCAGAAAAACATGCTTGATGCCAGCGTCGACTGTATCAAAGTGATTAATAATGACGGCTCATTGCTGCATATGAACAAAGCGGGCAGCATCGCTTTGGGCGTAGATGAGAACCGGCAGCAGTTTGGCATGCCCTGGTTGAGTCTGTTACAGCCCGAAGTTCGCCAGCGTGGCAAAAAAGCGCTACGTAAGGTGTTAAGCGGGAGAAATGCCAGATTCGCCGGCCTTAGCGCCACCCCGGATGGCAGATTGCAGCATTGGGATAATATCCTCACTCCGGTGATCGACAAGGACTCCCGGATACAAAATATATTGTGCGTTTCGCGCGATGTCACCTCTCAACGGATAGCTGAAAAACGCTTACTGATCGCCAGTGAATATGACGAACTGACCGGTCTGCCCAACCGGCGGTTATTCAAGAAAAGATTAAAACAGGAAATGAAACGCTCGCTGGCCAATAATAAATCGCTTGGGCTGATTTTGCTGGATCTCGACCACTTTAAGCTGGTGAACGACACCCAGGGGCATGATGCCGGCGATCATCTGTTGCGTGTACTAGCCCGGCGACTCAAGACTGATTTAAACCCTAACTCATTCGTCTCCCGATTGGGTGGCGATGAGTTTGCCGTAGTGATCAGCGATGTAGAAAACGAGCAGGATATTTTCAAAATCGCTAATAACTTTCTGCTGCAGCTTGAAACACCGGTCACCTATGGCGGTAAAGCGCTTCATTGTGGCATGAGTATTGGCGGAGCCCTCTACCCGCAGGATGCCCGTGACGCGTCAGAATTGATGAAATGTGCCGATACCGCCCTGTACGAACTCAAAGACGGTGGCCGTGGCGGCGTTTATATGTTTAATCCGCAGATGATGGATAAAGCCAGGGAACGTGCGACACAGCTTAATCACGCCCGTCAGATTGTGCGTCACAACCAGATCCGCCCCAGCTATCAGCCCAAGGTCAATCTGGCAACCGGTACCCTTGTCGGCTTTGAGGCCCTGCTGCGCTGGTGTTGCCCGCAAAACAGCATCCAGACGCCGGATAGCGTCTGCGAAGCGTTTAACGACTACGAATTGGCAACCAAAATCGGCGAAGCCATGCAGATGAAGGTGTTTGCCGATATCTCGGCCTGGCTTGCTTCTGGCGCCGAAGTTTTGCCAGTGTCACTGAATGCTTCCCCTATCGAATTTTTACGCGATAGCTACGCCGAAACATTCCTGCAGCGCTTGCAGATGTTTAACATCCCTCACCATCTGATTGAGCTGGAAGTGACCGAGCACGCCTTCAATAAGCACGGTTCGAAGTATGTGCTGCGGGCTTTGCAAATGCTCAAGGAAATGGGGATCCGAATTGCGCTAGATGATTTTGGTACCGGGCACTCTTCCTTAACCCACCTGATGAACTACCCACTGGACTGCATAAAACTCGATCGCGACTTTATCCGCCGCATGAACAACGAAGCAGCTATTTTGGGCATTGTCGAAAGTATGGGTATTCTGGGGCAAAAGTTATCCATCGATATCATTGCCGAAGGGATTGAAACCGAACAGCAGCGGCAAACGCTGCGCAACTCCGGATATCATTTGGGCCAGGGTTTTCTTTTTAGCCAGGCCGTTGAGGCGCCCCTTGCGCTCAGTATGTTGTTAAAGAACCCCTCCTCCAAAATAACCGCTTGACCTTCCCGTGGTGGGAAGCTTTAAGCTTTCCACCAACAGACAGCATAAAGGGACAGCTCAATGACTTCCGTTTCTCTCAAACCCGACTCCACCCCGACAATGTCTCAGGTCACCCGACTGAGCCTGCCGGTCGATGGCATGACCTGCGCTTCGTGCGTAGGCCGTGTCGAACGTGCGCTGAAGACCGTACCCGGTGTGGATAGCGCTTCGGTCAATCTGGCCACCGAACGCGCCGATCTCACCTTCAGCGGCGCGGCTGACCCGCAGGCGGCGGTTCGCGCCATTGAGAACGCCGGATATAACGTGCGTGAAGAGACCACCGAGCTGGCAATAGAAGAAATGACCTGTGCGTCCTGCGTCGGCCGGGTAGAAAAAGCACTGAACCAAATACCCGGCGTGCTTGAGGCCAATGTCAATCTGGCGACCGAGCGTGCGCGGGTGCGTCACCTCGCCGGTGTCGTCTCTATTACAGACCTTGAGGCCGTAGTTGAAAAAGCAGGCTACCGACCACGCCGCCTGTCCACCGCCACTGCCAGCACAGAAGATCAGGATACCGAGCGACGTGAGCATGAGGCCCGTGGATTACGGCGCTCGTTACTTATTGCCGCCATCCTCACCTTGCCGGTGTTCATTCTCGAGATGGGGTCGCACCTGATCCCCGCCATGCATCACTGGGTGCTAGGCGTGCTGGGTGAACAAACCAGCTGGTATTTGCAATTTGTTCTCACCACCCTGGTGCTGTTTGGGCCGGGGCTGCGTTTCTTCCGCAAAGGGATCCCGGCGCTGTTGCGTGGCGCTCCCGACATGAACTCGCTGGTGTCGGTCGGCACGGTGGCGGCGTACGGCTATTCGGTGGTGACGACTTTTATTCCCGAGGTGCTGCCGCAGGGGACCGCCAACGTCTATTATGAAGCTGCTGCGGTCATCGTTACCCTGATCCTGCTTGGCCGGACTTTAGAGGCTCGCGCCAAGGGGCGGACCTCACAGGCCATCAAGCGGCTGGTCGGCCTGCAGGCCAAGACAGCCCGCGTCGAGCGTAATGGCGAAACCATCGAAATCCCGCTCGATCAGGTAACCCTCGGTGACATCGTGCTGGTTCGTCCTGGCGAAAAGGTGCCGGTTGACGGCGAAGTCGTCGAAGGAACCTCTTACGTAGACGAGAGCATGATCACCGGTGAACCGGTGCCGGTACAAAAAAGCATGGGCGCCGCTGTTGTCGGTGGCACCATCAACAAAACCGGGGCTTTCAGTTTCCGCGTTACCAAAATCGGTGCCAATACGGTGCTCGCGCAGATTATTCGTCTGGTCGAGGAGGCTCAGGGTTCCAAACTGCCGATCCAGGCGCTGGTTGACAAGGTCACCATGTGGTTCGTGCCGGCAGTAATGGCCGCCGCCGCGCTGACCTTCCTGGTTTGGCTGGTGTTTGGCCCGTCCCCGGCCCTGACCTTTGCGCTGATTAATGCGGTGGCGGTGTTGATTATCGCCTGTCCTTGCGCCATGGGATTGGCTACGCCAACCTCCATTATGGTCGGGACTGGCCGCGCCGCCGAACTTGGCGTGTTGTTCCGCAAGGGTGAAGCCCTGCAGGCACTGCGCGATGTCAGTGTTATTGCCCTCGACAAGACAGGTACCCTGACCAAAGGTCGTCCTGAACTGACCGATCTGGTGCCCGCCGAAGGCTTTGAATACGAGGAGGTTCTGGCTCTGGTGGCGGCGGTGGAAACTCGCTCCGAACACCCGATCGCCGAAGCGATTGTGGCGGCAGCCAGGCAGCAGAACATGACGCTCGCCGCGATAGAAAGCTTTGATGCCACACCGGGCTTCGGCGTCTCTGCCAGCGTCGCTGGGCGCACCGTCGCAGTCGGTGCAGACCGCTTTATGACCCAGCTCGGCCTTGACGTTAGCAGCTTCCAACAGTCCGCTAAGCGTCTGGGTGAACAGGGTAAAAGCCCACTTTATGCGGCCATCGACGGCCGTCTGGCGGCGGTGATAGCGGTCGCTGACCCGATCAAGGAAAGTACGCCAGAAGCAATCAAGGCGCTGCATGCGCTTGGCCTTAAGGTGGCGATGATCACCGGCGACAACACGGCTACCGCTGCGGCGATCGCCAAACAGCTGGGAATTGATGAAGTCGCCGCCGAGGTTCTGCCCGACGGCAAGGTCGCAGCGCTGAAGAAATTTCGCAGCGGCGGTGCCCGGGTGGCCTTTGTGGGCGATGGTATCAACGATGCACCGGCACTCGCCGAAGCCGACGTTGGCCTGGCCATCGGCACCGGAACCGATGTGGCCATTGAGGCCGCTGACGTGGTGCTCATGTCGGGCGACCTGCGCGGCGTCCCCAATGCCATTGCGCTCAGCCAGGCGACCATCCGTAACATCAAGCAGAACCTGTTCTGGGCCTTCGCCTACAACGTGGTGCTGATCCCGGTAGCGGCCGGCGCGCTCTACCCGCTGAACGGCACATTACTTTCACCGATCTTCGCCGCCGCGGCGATGGCGCTCTCCAGCGTCTTCGTGCTCGGCAACGCACTACGGCTCAAAGGCTTTCAGGCCCCGATGGCGGTTGAAGAAAAGATAAGCGCTGACACTCAGTAATCCCCCCTAACCGACCGCCCGGCAATGCTGCCGGCGGTCGGTTTTTTTATTGCAGCATTATTTCCTCTTCAAACACTCAATGACCAGCCCCCGCCAAGCCATCCTGCAACCTGACATTTCTAAAATTGGTTAGCCAATTTTGTTCGTTCACAGATTTAGCGGCATAAAGGATAGTGAGTCGACCGCCCCAACCACCTAATAATGCAGGTAATAATAATGATGTATAGCGCAAAACTCACCGTAGCGGTGGCACTCCTTAGTCTTTCTGCCCTGTCCCATGCCGCATCGGGCATTGACCTGGTTGCCAACGAAACGCCGATCCATACGCAAAAAAGCCCTGAAGCGGCGGCCAGGATCCCGGCCGGGTTTAAATTTGTCGAACCAGGCACGCTAACCGTGGCCGTATCGATACTGGGCAGTGGCCCACCGTTTGGGCTATACGCCCGTGATAATAAAACGGTGATTGGCAGTGAGTCGGATATTGCCCGCTTGGTGGCCGATGGCCTGGGGCTGAAACTCAAGCTGGTACCCACCTCGTGGGAAGACTGGCCCCTGGGGGTCACGTCAGGTAAATACGACGCGGCGATTTATAATATTACCGTCACCCAGGAGCGTAAAACCAAGTTTGACTTCGCCACTTATCGCCAGGATACGCTGGGGTTCTACGTCAAAACCGGCAGCAAAATCACCTCGATAAAATCGGCCCCGGATATTGCCGGCAAGAAGATTATCGTCGATTCCGGCACCAATCAGGAAGCCGTGTTGCTGGCCTGGGATAAAGAGAATCAGGCCAAAGGGCTACCTGCCCTACAACCGATCTACGTGACCGACAAGGCGGCCGCCACACTGGCCATTCAGTCCGGCCGGGCTGACGCAACCTTTGGACCGAACGTCTCTGGGGCTTATCAGGCAAAATTGAACGGTAAAACTACCTTGGTCGGCATTGTGCCGGGCGGCTGGCCACGCAGCGCCAACATTGCCGTTACGGTGAAAAAAGGCAATGGTCTGGTGGATGCGGTGCAGGCTTCGCTCAATAGCGCTATCGCCAATGGCAGCTACCTGAAGGTGTTGGATCGTTGGGCAGAAAGCGACGAGAAAATCGAACATTCTGAAATTAACCCACTGGGATTAGGCGACAAATAACACTCCGTCCAAGGCCCCTTAAATGGGCCTTGGCTTTTGGGCAGTCATTGTACTGTCCGCCCCCGGCTTTTCTCTATTTTGCGATAAAGCGTACTGCGTGAAACCCCCAGCCGTTTCGCCGCCAGGCTGATATTGCCATTAGCGTGACGGATAGCGTCCAGCATCTCCTGCGGCGCAGCGCGGGAGCCAGGGGCGGTCGATAAGACGCCAAACTGTTCGGGCAATGCGTCAGGCGTAATCAGCTCGCCATCATCCGCCAGGGCCAACAGCACCTTCAGCGTGCTCAACAACTGCCGAACGTTGCCGGGCCACGGATAGCGAGCCAGTGCCGCGACGGTCTCCGGCGCCAGCCGGAGACTCCTAGACTCGGCACCCAATTCACGCCACAGATTAAGGATAAAACCATCGACATGCGCTCGCTGACGAAGCGGTAAAATGCGCAGATTAAACTCCTGGATCCGATACATCAAATCCTCACGGAACGCCCCCGCAGCCACCTGCTGCGCCAAATCCTGATGGGTGGCGCAGATCAACGAAAAGTCGACGGCATAGCTGATACGGCTGCCGAGCGGCGTGACCGTTTTTTCCTGTAGCACCCTCAGCAGCCGGGTCTGTAAACTCAATGGCATATCACCGATTTCATCCAGGAACAATACGCCGCCATCGGCCTCTCTGATCTTGCCGAGGTACCCTTTGGGGTTGGCGCCGGTAAAAGCGCCGGGTGCATAGCCAAAAAGCTCGGATTCGATCAGGTTCTCGGGCAAGGCAGCACAGTTGATCGCCACGAAATTACCCTGCCGCCGGTGACTTTCCTCAAACAATCGCTGGCTAAAGTACTCTTTGCCGCAGCCGGTTTCCCCGCTAATGCACAGCGCTAGCCCAGCATTTAAAATACGTAATGCTTTTTGTCTGTCCGCACCGTCACGATCAATGGGAGACAGCAGCGGCCGGAACGTCTGCGAATGCAGTTTAGGCATCTGCAACTGCGAATAATAATGGCGATTATTAACTGCCAGCGTTTGACGTGGCGCGTTCAGCGTTTGCCGCTGCATTTCCGGGAACAGGCTGGCAAAATCCAGAGTGCCAAAACAGGCTGCGGTAAGATTGAACTCTTGCATTGCCAGCCGGTTGGCGGCGGTGAGGATCTCATCACGAAACACCAGTAGCAGCTCATGGGCGCTGCCGAGCATTCGCGCATCGCTGTGCAGGCGCAGCGTCCAGTGTTGAGCGGTGACGCACCCCATTACCCACTGATGCTCTATGTGCCTGACAGCCTGCAAAATCAGAGATCGTGCGTTATCAAAAGGGCGTTGCGCCGGCGTAGAAATGTCCAGCACGCCGGCAATCAGGCCGTCTGGCCGATAAATTGGCGCTGCCGCGCAGTAAAGCCCGGTGTTCTGATTAAGAAAATGCTCGTCGCCATTGACCTCGCACAAAGCACCGAGCGCCAGCGCGGTACCTATTGCGTTAGTGCCACGCTCCTGCTCGCCCCATAAATTGCCCGGTGCCAACGAGATACGCGACGCCTTACGCAAAAAATGGCTATTGCCGCAGGTTTCCAGCACCAGCCCCTTGGCATCAGAGATCACCACTATTGAGGGTTGTCGGTTAATTTCGCCGCCCAGACGCTCGATCAGCGGCTGCGCCAACTGTGCCACCCAGCCATTTTGCCCACGCACTTCATTAAGCAAAGTCGGCCGGATAAAAGGAACCAAATCATCGGCCCGGTTAAGGCCATAACCTTGGCTGCGTAGCCAGGATTCTGACAGTGGGCTGGATGCAGACTGGTTATCGCGCTCAGAGGCAAACCCGGCTTGGGTGGTCTGGTCTTTATGCAACATCCCCAACTCCCGCCAATAAAGTGTTGCATTTTTGTATCATGAATGTGTCGCATGCGTTGCGACATGGAACACAAAAAATAATAGAAATGGAGAGTAAGTCCTCGGTTTTATTGCTACTGAAAGCGTTTTTTAATATTCAACCTACTGATATGAATCATTTTTTGTTTTTACGCTTCGGTCATCGCCGCAATGTGGCACAGGCAATGCTTAGGATTACGATGATGGCGTCACTCAGTCAGGCGTCAACCCTACACAGTCTGTTCCCATAAGAGGTGTTTACATGAAATACGTTCATCCCGGTTTACCTGGCTCGCTGCTTTCATTCAAGCAACGTTATGGCAATTACATTGACGGTAAATTTGTCGCCCCCGTTTCAGGCAACTATTTCACCGACACCTCCCCGATAACCGGCCAGATGGTGGCCGAGTTTCCACGCTCCGACGCGAAAGACATCGAGCTGGCATTGGACGCCGCCCATGCCGCGGCCGAAACCTGGGGCAAGGCCAGCGTGCAGGAGCGCTCCAGCGTGTTACTGGCTATTGCTGACCGTATGGAGTCAAAGCTGGAGTTACTGGCGCTGACCGAAAGCTGGGACAACGGGAAGCCGATCCGCGAAACGCTGAACGCGGATATCCCACTGGCGATTGACCACTTCCGCTACTTTGCCGGTTGTCTGCGTGCGCAGGAAGGCACCGCCGCAGAGATCGACCAAAACACCGTCGCCTACCATATTTACGAACCGCTGGGCGTGGTTGGGCAGATTATCCCCTGGAACTTCCCGCTGCTGATGGCGGCCTGGAAACTGGCCCCGGCGCTGGCAGCCGGTAACTGCGTGGTGCTCAAACCGGCGGAACAGACTCCGCTCAGCATCTGTGTGTTACTGGAAATGATTGGTGACCTGTTGCCACCAGGGGTACTCAATGTGGTTCAGGGCTTTGGTAAAGAAGCCGGTGAGGCACTGGCGACCAGCAAGCGCATCGATAAAATTGCCTTTACCGGCTCCACCCCGGTAGGCCGACATATCCTCGCCTGTGCAGCGGAAAATATCATTCCCAGTACCGTCGAGCTAGGTGGCAAGTCACCGAATATCTTCTTTGAAGACATCATGCAGGCCGAACCGGAGTTTATCGACAAGGCGGTTGAAGGCCTGATCCTCGGCTTCTTCAACCAAGGGGAAGTCTGTACCTGCCCTTCACGCGCCCTGATCCAGGAATCTATCTACCCACAATTTATGGAGAAAGTGCTGGCGCGCATCACCACCATTCGCCAGGGCGACCCCTTCGATACCGACACCATGATCGGCGCGCAGGCCTCTCAGCAGCAGTTCGACAAGATCCTGTCTTATATCGAGATCGCCAAGAACGAAGGTGGGAAAATTATCGCCGGCGGCGAGCGTGCCAGCCATCAGCAGACGTTGCAGAGCGGTTTCTATCTCCAGCCCACGCTGATCACCGGTAATAACAGCATGCGTTTCTTCCGTGAAGAGATCTTCGGGCCAGTGATTGGCGTCACCACCTTCAAAGACGAAGCTGAAGCACTGGCATTGGCCAACGACAGTGAGTTCGGGCTGGGTGCCGGTCTGTGGACACGCGACGTCAACCGCGCTTACCGCATGGGCCGCACCATCAAGGCCGGACGGGTGTGGACCAACTGTTACCATCTCTACCCGGCGCATGCCGCCTTCGGCGGTTATAAAAACTCCGGCGTCGGCCGCGAAACCCACAAGGTGGCGCTATCGCATTATCAGCAGGTGAAAAACCTGTTGGTCAGCTACGATGCCAAACCGCTCGGGCTGTTCTGATTTGTTGTTGTGACAGGAAGGCCTGTTATCAATTAATGCCGGTCACTTAAGGTGATCGGCATTGGCCCAAAAGTGGCCTTAGTTTTGGCAGGATCAAGAGTTGGACAGATCGATAACCATACGGCCACGGATGGTGCCGGACTTCATCTCTTCAAAGATGGCGTTGATATCCCCCAGCGGTCTTTTGGTCACTTTCGGCGTCACTTTGCCTTCAGCGGCAAACTGGAAGGCTTCTTTCAGATCTTCCCGAGTCCCCACCAACGACCCCACCACCTGAATACCATCCAGTACCAGGCGCGGAATGCTCAGATCCATACTCTCTGGCGGCAGACCTACGGCTACCACCTTGCCCCCCGCGCGAACCGCATTCACCGCAGAGTTAAAGGCTGAGCAGGCTACCGCAGTGACCACGGCGGCATGGGCGCCCCCGGCTTTCTGCTGAATAATTTCTTCGGCGTTCTCGGTTTTTGAATTGATAACCAGATCCGCGCCAATTTCTTTGGCAAAATCCAACTGGCCCTGATTAACGTCAATGGCGATCACTTTGGCGTTGAACACGTTCTTGGCATACTGCAGCGCCAGGTTGCCCAACCCGCCCAGGCCATAAATCGCGATCCACTGCCCCGGTTTGATGTCGGAAATTTTTACCGCTTTATAGGTGGTAACCCCCGCGCAGGTGATACTGCTGGCGGCAAAAGGATCCAGGCCATCAGGCACCTTGACCGCATAGTCCGCCACCACAATGCACTCTTCGGCCATACCGCCATCAACACTGAAACCGGCATTTTTGACCGAGCGGCACAGGGTTTCGTTACCGTTGACGCAGTATTCACAGTGTCCACAGCCCTGATAGAACCAGGCGACGCTGGTACGGTCCCCGACTTTTAACGAGGTCACCCCCTCGCCAATGGCAGTAACAACGCCGACCCCTTCATGACCCAGGGTGATGCCGGGGACTTCGCCGAAATCGCCATTTTTGACGTGCAGATCGGTATGACAAACCCCACAACACTCCATCTTGAGCGCCGCTTCGCCATATTTCAGTGGGCGAAGCTGCTTTTCCTGAATATCTACGCTGTGATTTTTGGTGACTACGGCAGCTTTCATAGGATGTCCTTCCTCAGGTGAGTTGAAGTACAGTTGTTAATGTAGTGACTGTCCCCTCTGAGGGCAAGCGGTCTGGCGTTTTCTTTAAAAACAGAAAGTTAATTATTATTTCTTTCGACATAGTTAAACGAAATTCTTGAGCCGAAATAATGATTAACGCTTGGTTTTAGCGATTTTTATTGCCTTGGCGGGGTTACCGGCAACAAATTCCAGAGTGGGCGAATAGTAAAACGGCAACCAGGCGTGGAAACTGCTTTCCCACTCCCATTTGACCGGGCAAGGCCACAGAATATCTTCATGCAGAATATAGTAAACCCAACGTCCGTGTGGGCGACGTGGTTTGGCTGTGCGCATAGACCCTGACTTCTTTGGCACAGGTAGCCGTTTTTCCATATGAAATTCTCTTTGTCATCAGGGGCTACGGAGTGGCAAAGGTCAAATTTAACATGGACGACGGTCGGCAAGCCATCTTTCCCGCAGAGACATTCGCCAGGTACGACATACAACTGCCATTAATTATTCATACCAGATAAGTTCGGCCACTATACGCTGGCACCGGCCAATGAACACAATCTGTGGAACTGCGATGCGCTGGTGGTCCTGCTGTGCCGTTATCAGGTTCGCGACTACTTTGCCTTTGGGGGATTAGGTGCGGGTGGAAAACACCGACTTTATCACCCTAAAGGGCATGGTCGATGGTGACTATCTGCTGCCGTTCCGCCTGGCTGAGCAATCTTTTAAGATAGTGCAGCACCAACATACAGGGCAGTTCATCGGCATGCAGGTGAATTTTTTCGCCTTTACCCGGCTGGCCGAAATGAAAACTGGTGAATTGGCGCTGCCCACCCAGGGCATGTTCAGGTAACTTATGATGTTTACTTTTCATTGGACGCCCTATCTGTGGAAAAGAAAGCCCGGCTTGATCGCATCGACAAAAAAATCCTTGAAATACTGTGCCGGGATGGCCGAATTTCGTATCAGAAACTGTCCGAGCAGGTCAATCTGACTGCCCGCCCTTGCCTTGAGCGGGTTCGTGGGCTGGAACGCGACGGAATTATTCGAGGCTACAGCGCCATTATCGAATTGCCGGAGCCGGAACATGCATTTGTGATCCAGGCGCAGATCGCGTTGGCCGACCACGGCCACTCCCAACCGGCGTTCGAGCAGGAAATGCGCAATACCCCTGAGGTATTGGACTGTTGGCTGGTCAGCGGCAACTTCGATTTTCTGGTGCGTATCGGCTGCCGCAGTATGGAAAACTATCGGCTGCTGGCCGATACCTGGCTGACCAGCAAAAAGTTTCGGGTGGATAAAATCGTCACCCTGACCGAGCTGCAGTCGATCAAACGATCCTGAACGGCATCAATCGCGGCGGATAAAGGCCAGCCAGCGACGCTCCGCCCGTGAGAACATGAAGATCAGCAGGAAAGTACACAGCAGGTATAGCGCTGCCGCCATCAGAAACGGAATAAAGGGTGAATAGGTGGCGGCATAAAAGGCACGAGCCACGCCGGTAATATCCAACAGCGTGACGGTACTGGCCAGCGAGGTGGCATGCAGCAGGAAGACCATCTCGTTATTCAGCGCCGGAATGCCGCGGCGTAGCGTTGCCGGCAGCACAAGGCGGCGGATGATCTGCCACTGGCTCATGCCATAGGCTTCACCGGCAATCCACTCCTGACGCGGGAAGGTCTCCATCATGCCTGCCAACAGCTGGGCTACGTAAGCGCTGGTATTGAGTACCAACGCCAGCGTGGCGCAGAAAGTGGCGTCGCGGAACAGCAACCAGAAAGGCTGGTCGTTCTGCCAGCCCAACTGCACCACGTCAAACTGTGACAGGCCGTAGTAAATCAGCATCAACTGCAGGTAGAGTGGCGTGCTACGGAAAAAGTAAGTCACGCTGCGGATAATCCACGACAACGGGCGCGGGCCATAGACCTGGCCGATCGCCATTAACGCCGCCAGCAGTAATCCCGGCACCACCGATAGCAAAAACAGCCTGGCGGTCATCGCCAGCCCGGTCACGTCGGAACCGTCGCTCCACAAAAAACTCGGTGCCGCCTCCAGCATATTTTGCAGATTCATCAGCGTGCTCCTGCCGAATGTGAGGAAGCCAACGCGTAGCGCCGTGCCAGCCTGCTAAAGCCCCAACTTGAGACGGCGGTAATCGCCATATAAATCAACGCCACCAGGAAATAGAACAGGAAAGGCTTTTGCGTGGCCCGCCCGGCCTGCTCCGCCAGCCACACCATGTCTTCCAGCCCGAGAATTGACACCAGCGCGGAGGCTTTCATCAGCCCAAGCCAGTTGTTGTTGATACCGGGAATGGCAAAACTCAGCATCTGTGGCAACAGCACGCGGCGAAACACCTGGCCCGGCCGCATGCCATAGGCCATTGCCGCCTCGAGTTGACCCCGTTCAACGGTAAGAAAGGCGCCGCGAAAAGTTTCGGTGTAGTAAGCGCCAAACACAAAGCCAATGGCCAGCACGCCAGAGATGAAGGTGTTGAAACGCAGCGGCCCCAATCCCACCAGGCCAAGTAAGCCGTTGACCAGCATTTCGCCACCAAAGAACAGCAACAGCATGATCACCAACTCGGGAATGCCGCGCACTAGCGTGGTGTAACCCGTCGATACCCAGCGCAGCCAGCGCGGACCAAAGAGTTTGATCAGCGCATTGATCATGCCAAGCGCCAACGCCACCGCCAGCGAAACCAGCATCACGCACAGCGACAGCAACGCGCCATGTGCCAGCAACGGTATATACTCTGCGACCATTTATGACCTCCCCTGGATGACTGGATCCGAGCCGGATTAGTTGCCGTAAATGTCGAAGCTAAAATATTTTTTCTGGATCGCCTGATAAGTCCCGTCGGCGCGTATCGCCTTGATGGCCCCGTTTAGCGCATCGCGCAACGCCGGATTATCTTTACCCACTGCAATGCCAACGTCAGAAGAGATAGTGCTGTCTTCAATGACCGGCCCGGCGAAGGCAAATTTCTGCCCGCGCGGGGTATCGATAAAGCTGCTGGCGGCCTGAGTGTTGTCCTGCAGTGACGCATTAATGCGCCCGGACATCAGATCCAGATAGACATTATCTTGGTTGGCGTAAGAGACAATTTTCACCCCTTTTCCTCCCCAGTGCTGTTTGGCATAGGCCTCATGAATAGAACCGGTCTGCACGCCAACGGTTTTGCCTTTCAGGCTGGCGACATCCGGCAGCAACGCGCTACCTTTACGCGCCACCAACTGGGCAGAACTGCGGTAATAACGGTCGGTAAAATCGACCTCTTTCTTGCGTTCATCGGTAATGGTTAACGACGCGATAATGGCATCGAACTTATGGGCGTTAAGCGCGGCAATCATGCTTTCAAAGGGTTGTTTGACGAACACGCATTTGGCATGCAGCTGGGTACACAACGCATTGGCAATATCGATATCGAAACCGGTGATCTCACCGCTGGGTGCCAACACGTCAAACGGCGGATAGCCACCGTCAACGCCAAAGCTGATGGTGTCGAAGGCCTGTGCCGCTGCTGGGCCGCCCAATGCCAGACTGGTCAGTAAAACTGCTAATGTTTTTTTCATGGCTGAGATCCCCGGTGAAAGAAAGTATCAGAAACGCAGTGACAGACAGGTCAAGCCGCCGTCCATTTTTTTAAATTCGCTGGTGTCGAGTTGAACGATGGGCATGCCCAGCTTTTCTATTTGCGCCAGCGTTTGCGGGTAACCCTGCGGAGTGAGCAGCGTATCGTTGATCCACAGCGTATTACCGGCGTAGGACTCCGCTTCCGCAATGACGATGCTGTTAAAACCGCTAAAGGCAGCATGATGCTGGTAGTCTTCCGTCAGCAACAGGGTATTACGCCCCACGTAATTGACGATTGATTTCAAATGCAGCCCGGCGCTCACCTCAATGGCCGTGACCCGGTAGCCATAGGGCTCTACCGCCGCAGCAAATTCGCCGATACCGGCCTCATCAGTGCGAGACGTCAGGCCGACAAAAAACTGGCGATCGACCAGCAGCACATCTCCACCATCAAGATGGCCGCGCTGGCTCATCCGCACTACCGGGCGTTCCCCTTCGAACAGCGGCGCAATGGTAGTCACTTCACCCTGGCGGCTTGGCGCCCCCGGATGGGTGATCACCGCCAGCTCCGGCATCACTACCGCCGTATCTTCAACAAAGTGGGCGTCAGGAAATGCCGGGGCAGCCGGTAACACTGTCACTTTTAACCCCAGGCGGAGCAAAGTGTCCACATAGGCCAAAAACTGGCGGCCGGTGACGGCAATATCCGGCGCCCCCAATTGGGCGGTGGTCTGGCCGCTGGCGCAGCTATCGGCAGGGAGTCTGGCAATGGCTTGAGTAAAGTGCATGGGCGATTCTCTCTGTTGAAGGGACGGTCACTGTTGTTTCGATTATCAAACAGATAGCATCGTCAAACCGGTTGAATCCGCCCGTTGGCACTCTGGATTTACGCTGTTTATTATCGCAGCGACGACCTATTCTGCTGTCAGGCGCCCTTGTACACCACAGGTGCCAGACGCATGCCCACCAGGGTGATCACACAGATGGCGGCACCGGCGTAAAAGGTCGAAGCCGTGCCCCAGGTTTGTCACATAACGTTGAATATAGGGTGAAATGATCGCGGAACTGGTGCAGCGCCTCGGTACTGTCACCGGATGCCCAGCCTTATTGCCGCCACCCATTGGGACCTGGTGCAGGCAGTAGAGACGGGTGCGTTTCGCCGCGATCATTCGCCCCTGAGTGCTCTGGAGAGAAGCAATTTTACGCCTCAGGCATTAAGCCCGGTTATATTTTTGTCTGATTAACGCGTGCTGACAGCTCCTGATGGCTTTCTTTCCGCTCGCTGTATCTGTCTGCGAGATAATCAGTATGCCCCTTCAACAGCAGGGTGACTTTGAATAACTCTTCAGTGACATCGACGATGCGATCATACCAGGACGAGGGTTTCATCCGCCCATGCTCATCGAACTCCTGCCAGGCTTTCGCCACTGATGATTGGTTGGGAATAGTGAACATCCGCATCCATCGGCCAAGAATGCGCATCTGATTTACTGCGTTAAATGACTGTGAACCGCCGCAGACCTGCATCACCGCCAGTGTTTTGCCCTGAGATGGGCGGACAGCGCCTTCGCTTAACGGGATCCAGTCAATCTGGGCTTTCATCACTGAACTCATTGCGCCATGTCTTTCTGGAGAACTCCAGACCATACCATCACACCACCTGACCAGTTCGCGCAGTTCAGCGACTTTCGGATGTGTTTCTGGCGCATCGTCAGGCAGCGGCAAACCCGATGGGTTAAAGGTTTTGACTTCGGCACCCAACGCGGTCAGCAGGCGCCCTGCCTCCTCAGCAGCAAAACGGCTGTATGAACGTTCTCTTACCGAACCATACAGAGTCAGGATCCGTGGTGGTTCTTGCAGATGCAAACGCTCGGCAATGTGCTTGTCAAAGCACTCAGCGTTCAGGACTGGAAATTTATCCACTTTTTCGTTCCTCATTTCGCACTCGGTGATTTAAAATCCAACACATATGAATTATCATATGTGTAGTCTAAGCGCATTGGGGTTCAAAATGCTACAACCCGTTCAGCTTTTCAAAATTTTGTCGGATGAAACTCGACTGGCCATCATTATGCTTCTCAGAGAATCGGGGGAGCTATGCGTTTGTGATATCTGTGGGGCCACTTCAGAGTCACAGCCTAAAATATCCCGCCATATGGCGATCTTACGCAATGCGGGGCTGGTCATTGATCGTCGTGAGGGGAAATGGATCCACTATCGACTCTCGCCACATATCCCTGCCTGGGCGGCAGAAACCATCACGGCATCCTGGCAGTGCCTGCGTGATGACGTTCGCGGCTGGCTGGCACAATCAGCGACATCCTCCTGTTAATCCATACGAAACACATCACTTTAATCATATGTAATGGAGTCTGACATGTTACTGGCAGGGAGTATTTTTTTACTGACGCTGGTTTTGGTCATCTGGCAGCCCAGAGGGCTTGGCATTGGCTGGAGTGCAAGTATTGGTGCCGTGCTGGCATTAGCCTGTGGTGTTATCCATCTTAATGACATTCCTGTCGTCTGGAATATCGTCTGGAACGCCACAGCAACCTTTATCGCAGTGATAATTATCAGTTTGCTGCTCGACGAGTCGGGCTTCTTTGAGTGGGCCGCTCTACATGTTTCTCGTTGGGGCAATGGGCGAGGACGTTTGCTTTTCACCTGGATTATATTGCTGGGTGCGACGGTCGCAGCTTTGTTCGCCAACGATGGTGCAGCGCTAATCCTGACGCCAATAGTCATTGCTATGTTGCTCGCGCTGGGTTTCAGCCAAGGAACAACGCTGGCCTTCGTTATGGCAGCCGGGTTCATCGCGGACACGGCCAGTTTGCCGCTTATCGTTTCAAATCTGGTCAATATTGTCTCTGCTGACTTTTTCCAGCTCGGTTTTACACAATATGCTTCGGTCATGATCCCCGTGGATATTGCCGCTATCGCCGCTACGCTGGGCATGCTGCATCTCTTTTTTCGCAAGGACATTCCGGCGACCTACAACGTAGCGCTACTGAAAACACCGGCCAGCGCCATTAAAGACCCGGCAACGTTTAAAGCCGGCTGGATTATCCTCGTACTGCTGCTGACCGGTTTTTTCGTTCTTGAACCATTAGGGATCCCCGTCAGTGCGATTGCCGCAGTGGGTGCCGTTGTCCTGTTTACCGTGGCGAAAAGAGGTCATGCCATTAATACCGGGCGAGTGTTGCGAGGGGCGCCATGGCAGATCGTTGTCTTCTCGCTGGGGATGTACCTGGTGGTCTACGGGCTGAGAAATGCAGGGCTGACGGAATATCTTTCCGAAGTTCTTAATGTGCTGGCGAATAATGGCCTATGGGCAGCGACATTGGGCACCGGCTTCCTGACGGCAGTACTTTCGTCAATCATGAATAATATGCCTACCGTGCTGATTGGCGCATTGTCGATTGACGGGAGCACGGCCTCCGGTGTCATCAAAGAGGCGATGGTTTATGCCAATATCATAGGCTGCGATTTAGGTCCAAAAATTACGCCTATTGGTAGCCTCGCAACACTGCTGTGGCTACATGTGCTTTCACAAAAAAATATGACGATCACTTGGGGATATTACTTCCGTACCGGCATCGTCATGACCCTGCCCGTTCTGTTTGTCACCCTTGCCGCGCTGGCGTTGCGGCTCTCCGTTACTTTCTAAAGAGATACCGATATGAGCAACATTGTCATCTACCACAACCCGGCCTGCGGCACCTCACGCAATACGCTGGCGATGATCCGCAACAGCGGTAACGAACCGACGATTATTTATTATCTCGACACCCCCCCTTCATATGATGAACTGGTTAAACTCATTGCGGATATGGGAATTAGCGTCCGTGCGTTGCTGCGCAAAAACGTTGAACCCTATGAGCAGCTTGGCCTTGATAATGGATTATTGACGGACGAGGAGTTGATTGAATTTATGCTTCAGTATCCGATCCTGATCAACCGCCCCATCGTCGTCACCCCCATCGGAACCCGATTGTGCCGCCCTTCCGAAGTGGTGTTGGAAATCCTTTCAGATCCGCAACAGGCCGCATTCACCAAAGAAGACGGTGAAAAGGTGACCGACCAGGCGGGCAATAGAATCAAACCGGAGTAAAGGCCTTAAAAAACGGTGGGCTTAGCCCACCGTGACTGATTTAAACAATAAAGTCAGTGGCAGTATTTGCTTGCCCGACAATATTAACCAGGAAATCCGGAGTAGCCTGGCCATTTATATTTAGCGCCAACTCGCTTAAATTACTTTGTGAGTCATAGGTTAGCAATGCCTCCCCCGCCTGACCGCTAAAAGCGTCAACGAAATGAATAAAATCTGCGCCTTTATCGCCATGATTAAAGAACGACAGATCAATTTTGTCGATGCCGGTTTCAAAATCCATAATCTTATCCGGAGACTTGAACGACGAATCACTTACCGCAGAGAAAACAAAGATATCTTTGCCAGTGCCACCGAATAGCTGATCTTGCCCGCCACCACCGTAAATAACGTCATTACCCGCACCGCCATGGATAATATTCGCCGCATCATTGCCGACAATCACATCATTACCTGAACCACCAACTGCATTTTCAATCACAGTGCCCAGAGCGATGGAAACGTTGCCCTTCAACCCACCGACGTCAGAGAAGGATCCCTCCGTCAGATTGATGCGTTGGTTCTGCATATAACCCGAGAAATCAAGCGTGTCGTTGCCGCCTGCATCCCAGACAGAAAACACCAGCTTCTGGTTGCTGTCTGTCAGCGTGTAAAAATCCCGCCCGGTATTGGAATTGAACCCGTACACCGTGTCCCCGGTGCGCGTAGTGGTATTAGCGCCATACAGATGTTGAATAGCGGCAATATCGTCAACCAGCGGCGCGGCGGCAAAATGACCGCCGTTATCACCACCGGTATATGACTCATCCCAATAGCTCATTATGCTGAATTGACGCGTGTCCTCGGCGTAATTCGCCATGCTGTAGTTGGGTGGATTTTTTTCATCCGCATTATATTTACCGGGATGATCCAGTCCCAACGTATGCCCCAGTTCATGGGTAATGCTCAGGCGACCATAGTTACCAAGATTTGGGTGCAGATTGGCGTAAACCCCATAACTGGGATCCGCGTAATCGTAATTGATGTTGAACCAGCTTTGACCATCGGTATTATGCCCACGATAGTCGTTACCCGCCCCACTGAATGGCTTAATTGCATAAGCCTGGCCAGAACCCTCATAATTTCCGAAGGTAATATTGGATTTTTGATCCGGAGCAACTTCAACAAACTTAAGGTTGGCTACATCAGCCCAGGATTGCAGAGACAGCTTGGCCTGAGCTTTTTGCTCTGCGGTAAAGGCGCTAAGGCCGGTATCTTGATTATTAGTGCCAAATCGGAAATTTAAATTACTCTGATTATAATCCCAGTCTGGGAACGAATAAGTGACGGTGGCGCCGTTGCCGATGACATGAGTACCATTCCAAGTCTGTTCACTACGTGCTATTTGCTTCCCGGCCTCTTCCACGCCAAAAGAAGGCTTATTATTGATGATTAAATAATTACCTCTATTATGATATTTCAGCAAATCATTAACATCATCCCAACCGCTGGTCTTTCCATTTAGGGAATTATCCATATCCATCTCCAGTAGGTTAATTCACTTCCGTTATATAGAAATAAAATTTCGATATAAAGAATTACCGCAACATCATATCGCAGCATTTAAATGCTAGTATGATTTTCAGATAGCTCAATATATTTTAATGACATAATTTATCGCGGAGTAATCATCTTTTTAATATCTAATTATCAGGGTGAATAACCCAATCGCACCGATCAGTGATCGGTCCAGGGTGATACCTCCCCTAGTCAAGCGACCGCCACTTGCCATTTGCCAGGCCTCTTGCGTTATACTGTGCCCCACTTTTTGTAACTAACTCAGATAACTATGGAACGCTTTCTAGAAAATGCCATGTACGCCTCTCGCTGGCTGCTTGCCCCGGTTTACTTCGGCCTGTCGCTGGCCTTGCTGGCGCTGTCGATAAAATTCTTCCAGGAGATCATTCATGTTCTGCCGAATATTTTCGCCATAGCCGAGGCGGATCTGGTTCTGACGCTGTTGTCGCTGATCGACATGGCGCTGGTGGGCGGATTACTGGTGATGGTGATGTTCTCGGGCTATGAGAACTTTGTTTCGCAACTGGACATCAGCGACGACAAAGAAAAGTTGAGCTGGTTGGGCAAAATGGACTCCACTTCGCTAAAGAGCAAAGTGGCCGCATCGATTGTCGCCATTTCATCCATCCACCTGCTGCGGGTGTTTATGGATGCCAAGAACGTGCCGGACAATAAGCTGATGTGGTATGTGATCATCCACCTCACCTTTGTGCTTTCCGCCTTCGTAATGGGCTATCTCGATAAGCTAACACGCGACAAAAAATGATCCCCCGTTAGCCGTCGCCCTCTGCTGGCGGCTAACCCCTTCCGTTTAAACCTATTATCAATCAATATATTGCGTTGTATTTTAAACCTCACTTCTTAGTGACGTTGTCACCAATAAGCCTTTACCCACTTATGTACCTAATTTCATTTGGTGCATCCAATGATAATAACATTATAATGTTATTATACTTCGATAGGCACAGACGCCGGCACAAGCTGAACTTTGTCCCGCTGACAGGACCTGAATCAATCATGCCGCTCAATGGTAAACCATTACAGTTTCAGGATGTTCAATCAATCCTGCCCCACCGCTTCCCCTGTCTGCTGGTTGACCGCATTGTGCCTGACGGCACCTCCGTTGCCGAAGGCCGCTTAAGTGCCATCAAAAATATCACGGCCAATGAACCCACCTTCTGGACTGGCCACCACCAGACCACGGTGTTTCCCGGTATCTTAATGGTGGAGGCACTGGCACAGACCACTGGCTTGTTGGCGCATTACTTTCTCAGCCCGCTGTTACCAGGTGAACATTACTATTTTGCCGCCATTCATCACGCTCGCTTCTATCGCTCGGCACGGCCTGGCGATCAGCTTCGCATGGATGTCGCCTTTGTCCGACAGCGCTCCGGCCTTGCCCGCTTTACCGGTCGTGCCACGGTAAATGGCCGCCGCATCTGTACCGCCGAGTTTATGTGCGCTCGTAAATAGACCCGCCGTTTTTTGATGGAGGCTTAAAGAAATTACTATGTCTATGGTTGATAACTTACTCAATAGCCTGGATTTTTCTCCTCGTGGTCAGGTGATTGCTCGCGAGCAAGACCACTGCGGTGAAATTATTGTTTCCGACCACAAGGGCTACCGAACCCTGCGTTTTGACGGCATTTGCGAACAAAGCAAAATGTGCATCGATGCGCCACAAGTTCCGGTTCACAACTACATCAAAACCATGCTGATGGCCGTGGCCTGGCAGCCGCCTTCGGCGGCGCTGATCCTGGGACTGGGCGGCGGTGGTCTGGTACGGGCATTACATGCCTATGACCCCAATATGCTGCTTGAAGTGGTGGAACTGCGCGAGGCGGTGGTCTCTGTTGCACAAAGTTATTTTACCTTACCCACCGACGACAGGGTTGTCTTGCGGGTTGCTGATGCGGGCGATTTTTTACGAGCCCCGGTCACTCGGCTATATGATTTGATTTTTTCCGATCTCTACAGCGCCTTCAGCATGGATCCGCAACAGGGTACGCAAAGCTTTCTTCAGCGGTGTGCCGGAAGGCTTTCACCACAAGGTTGGCTGGTGCTGAACTACCATGAAGTGCCCGATGAAGATTCGTTGCTGTACCACAGTTTGCATCGGGTGTTTAACAGCGTGTTGTATTGTGTTGCGCCCAGCGGCAACGTAATTATCTATGCCACATTGGCTGAAGTCGACACGCCGCTAAATCTGCTGCGTCGCCTTAGCGCCGAAGTCGGGCCGAGTTTTAACTGTGACCTCGGCTATCTGTCACGCAAGATTGAACGCCTGCGCTTTAGCTGAGCCGGTAGGGCCATTTCACTATTATCATTTGATTATTATTCTCTGGAGTCACCATCATGGAAAAGAAAACGGCGCGCCTGACCGTACTCATTGATCCTGATAAGAAAAAAGCATTGGAAGAGCTGTGTTTGCAGCAGGACGTCACTCCCTCCCAGGTGATTCGCCAACTGATACGCGACTATCTGCACAAACACCAGGTTGAATACCCAAGCCAGCCAACGCATTCCAATCCGCGCGTGGATAACGCCTGAATTCAGATGGCGCAAGATTCGCGCCATCTGTAACCGCTACGGTGATTACCCCTTGCGTGCCTCAGCAGAAAAACCATGCCGTTTAGCCACCATCGTGAGCGCCAAACCACCCAGCACTAACGATGCCCATGGGAAGGACACCGCCCCGAAGTGATCAAGCAACAGGCCGCCAAAAAAGCCGCCGACGGCAATGGCTCTGTTCCAAATGACGACGTTCATCGCCAACGCGGCGTCCGCCAGTGCTGTTTGCAATAATGTCGCCGCCCCGCCAAAACTCAACCCCCATAGACTCATCCCGACATAGATCGCAGTCGCGGAATGAATACCGATACCCAACAACAACGCCGTCACGGCATTGATGACGGTTTGGGATGCTAATGCCCAGGCATGAGTGATACCTAATGGT
Source organism: Serratia sp. NA_112.1 (assembly GCF_052691715.1). Classification (NCBI taxonomy): domain Bacteria; kingdom Pseudomonadati; phylum Pseudomonadota; class Gammaproteobacteria; order Enterobacterales; family Yersiniaceae; genus Serratia; species Serratia sp. NA_112.1. Next base: position 84,891 of record NZ_JBQZFO010000005.1, on the reverse strand, counting down.
AACGATTCTGGAGTGTTCACCGGCGTCAATCCGGCGAGCACTTTGGCAAATCATCGCCCTTTCATTAGCAAGGTATAAATATCATTTCATAACTATCATGATGACTATTTCAACTGTTTAATTAGTTATTCACAGCCTTTATGATTAAAGAAATTCATACCATTAAACTAATTTCTCAGCTAATGATATGCCCTATTTTAACAATACCGTCCCAAGCGACATAACCGCCATGTACAATTCATTGATTTGTTTTACTTTATAAACTCGGTTTACAAAAACAAAACAATTAACCGTTGTTTATTTGATTCTTTGAATAATTTTTCCATCGTTTGGTTAACGCCGTGATTTTCTTGATTATCTCGAACTCAACAAAAAAATACTTCATTTATTTTTAAGTGTCAGTTGATTTTTTAGTCGCCATTGCTATTGTTGAAGTTGAGTAATTCATCGCTCCAGACCCGAAAAGTAAATTCTATTTTTATACTCATAAATGTATAAGGATCAGATCATGCCCATTAAAAAATACGTCATTCTTGACAGCAACCCAGCAGCTGTTGGGAACGATGACTTTATTCTATTAGGTTTGAAAAATGAAGGTTTTGCCCGAGGTTGTCCGATGCTATTTGGCGGAACTGCTGATGCAAAAGACGGCCCGATTGACGGCAAGAACTTTGCCTTAAACGTTATCAAAAGAGAGACCTGGGAAGAAACCCTGCATAATATTGAAGTTCAGCAAGTTGTTCGCTATAAAGTTTTTCCAAATGATATTACTTTCTACACCAGCAAGGTATTTACCTTCACTGGTACAGTAGCGCTTGGCGGCGAGTTCGCCTGGATACGTAAAGTCAGCAAGGGAAAATTAAAAAATTATTTTAAAAGTAAACCCTCTGCCACCAAAGATATGTTTGCTCAAGAACTGTATGCCATGACATTGGATCCCCGTATAGTTCCTACCGATGCTCAATTCGAAGAGTATCTTGGTTCTGACACTCTGAGTGCTATTTACGCTTATTGCAAAGAAACCTGTAAATAACTCATTAACCGTTTAATTAGCTATGGTTTAATTCATTGCCACCATTGTTTGCGCACGTTTATGTCTGAAACTTATTGGGTACTGATATTATGATCACACAAGGTTATACATCAGACGAGAAGACTATTGTTAAAAATGTCATCGAAAAATATAGCAATACCGGTCTATTTATTATTGAGCCTAGCGATCACTTGCTGGTCAGTTTTTACGATATTCAATTAAAACTTGCCGGTCTTACCACGGGCAATACTCCGCAGTTTACTCAATGCTGGCAACAGACAAAACGGCTTAAACTCAGTGCCGGCCGGTTGAGCGATGCCGGTAATGGTTCCGCTCAACCGGTATACAGCATCGTCAGGTTGGACTCTACCGACGGTCGAAATTATCGCGCCAATGCCATTGGCTCCCTGCCTGTCTCAGCGACTAACGTCACGCAGACCCTTGGGCTATTTGACGGCGAGGCCGGCAATGTCGGGCCGGTTAACTACAACCAGGCCTATGTCTACGCCGCAGACTGCACCCTGAGTGCCGACGGGGTTTATCCGGGTAGCCAGATCGCTGCGGGTTATCCGGTCACGGTGATTTATACCTTTGCTCAAACTATTGGTAACCAGACGGTCTACGGGGCAGAAATCATTACCAGCCAGAGTTATCCAAAAATTATCTATAATGAGTCACCGCGGAGTCTTATTAATCCAAATGAAATCAAGATCTGCTTGACCCGCGATGAGGCCGACTGTGATTACCGCAATAATTATGACGGTTCGGTCAGGGTACCTATCAAAGGCAATATTACCTACCTGGGGAAAATTGAGCTCAACGGCGGGCAGCCGGTTAAAGCCAGTAACACCATTTATTTGATACGTACTCGTGCCGGCGGCGATCCCGTCACCCCTTTCGGCAACTACAACATATTCAATTCAGCCAACACCAGAATTAATGGTGACAATATCTCCTGGGATCTGGACTGGCTAAGGTTCAATCAGGTTGACTTTGAATCAGGCGAATGGGTTTATTATGTTTTCAAAGTTATTCTCAATGTCGATGGGAAAAGCATTGCGACCTTTATCACCAACGCCCCTAAAAGCCTTGAGCCAGACCAGCGCTTTCTAAACACAGAATTATTAAAACCTATGCGTATTGTTTATGGTTGTCTGGCTGAGAACACAAAAATCCTGATGCAGGATGGCAGGGAAAAAATGATTTCCGAGCTTGCTATCGGTGACTCCGTATTATCGAAAAACAATATACCGCTCAGAATTGAAGCTATCACTAATGGCCAGGAACGCAATTTTATCGAAATAACCACAAAAAATAGCAAGGGTGAAATAAAAAAAATCACCTCCAGCCTTGGCCACCCTTTCATCACCTCAATCGGCGTGGTGATTGCTCGCGAATTAAACCACTCAACTAAATTAATCACTCTGGATGGTGAGTGCGAAATTATAAGCATGGTGCAACAGCAAGGAGAATTGAAGGTATATAACCTGCAGCTGGCGGCTGAAACGCCCACTGACAAAGGTCTGTACGATGACAATACCCTGTATGCCAATGGCATATTGGTCGGCGATCTCCAGATGCAACGTATCTATGAAGATGAGTATTACCAGCGCCCAGCGAATATCCTGAGCAAACTGCCAAAAGAATGGCATCAGGATTATCACAACCATCTCAATACGGCGGGTAAATAACTCATGTATCAGGGCTACCCGGATTTTCAGCAGATTATCATTAGCGATCAGCTTAGGTTTATCGCCACCTATCAACAGAATGACGGCTATTTCTTATACCCGGACTCCGTCAGCATTTTGGTTGCGGATCCACTGGCTTTCTCGCTGGATATTGTTCGCAGCCCCAGCACCGACAGCATTTACGGCTGGCTAAATTTCACTACCGAACTGCAGTATGCCGCAGGCCAAAGTCTGGCAAATTTCAAGCAGCAACACCCGGATAAAGCGGTGAAGGTGTTGCCGGTGTTACCCGGCAGCCTGGGGTTTGATGTGCCGATTGAATATCACAGTGCCCTTCGCGGGCAAAGCTATGACGCCACCTGGTATTCGGCTCAGTGTATTCAGTTTATAATTTTGCTGAACTCGGCCAGCACCCAACTGATAGAGAAAACCCTGCTTGACGATACCATCGGTTTTAATGCCCGACTGGACGGTTTTGTCGAGGGTGTGTCACCGCGCCTGGCGTATTCCGTCGAGTTTGATCCCCGCGCGCTGATGCAAGTTCTGGCCGACGGAGCCAAAGGCACGCACCTTGTTGGCGATGACCGGGTAGCGTTTGACTATGGCCTGCTGACGCAATATCTCTACCAAAATCTGGCGCGGTTGCCGTTGCAAATCAGTCCCCCCTTACCGGAGAACCAGCCCGAGGAAAATCTGCTTTTCAGCCAGACGTTCCTTGACCGACTCTACAATCTGTTGGGCTCTCCCTACGCCGGTCCGGCATCCAGCAATACGGCGATGATCGCCCTGCGGATGCCCGCTCAAGGCGGCCGGGTGATCTTTAAACTCGACTCGGTGGTGCTGAGCCAACGCCCGCTGTGTTTTATACTGGATCCTTTTGCCGCCGCACAGCAAATCGCCAAAGTCTCGCCCGATACCATTATTCACCGCACTACCGCCCCGCCAATCCCACAGGGTGAACGGGAGATAGACGTTTTCTACGCCTTCCCGCTGGGGTTGAAAAGCAACGTCACTATAGATATTCAACTTACCGTGCCACCGGGGGATATTTACCCGCTGGAACAGAGCCAAACCAAGCTGCTGCGCCCCGACCAGAGCCGGTTGACCTTCCGTTTTACTACCAGCTCACTGGAGACCGAACCTTTCTTCTACCAAATCCGGGTTAATTATCCGCAAGATGGCGACTGGCGTACCCTAAGTGGTGAACGACAATCGTGCGAACAACAGGCTCTGGTGCTCGATTACGCCGCGTTACCCTGCCAGTTTCTGACCATCAATATTGATCCGGGTTTTGCCCGGGAAAGCCGAATTAGCGGGCTTTATCATTCTGCCGGCTGGCAGCAGGATTTGGCCTTAACCGCCGCCGCTCCCTACTTCAGCTGCCCGATCCTCGGTGACGAAACCTACGCCGAAGCAACCGCCTATCAGCTTGCCGGCAGCGGCGTCGTGCCGCTGCCGATGCCGATTGCCCAGCCCACCACCATCGGGGCTTACAGCTTCCCGCAGTTTGGCTCACAGCGAGCGCGGATCACCGTCATTCTGCCTACTGAAATGCTCAAAGCCACGGTGGTCTTTCAACCCCAGGGCACTGACCGCACTACGGAGCACACCTTTACCCACCAACAAAACAGTTTCGATTACCCGTGGACTGTCACTTCTATCTTTGCCTGCGGATTCCGCTACCAGCCCCCTTCGGGCCAATGGTCGGCGTATGTGACCGGCGATCAAACGATTGATATAAAAGGTGAAAAATGAACGCTGAAGATTTGAACCCTCAACAAACGCTACAAAACTTTTTTCTGCTTGGCCGAGCCTTCGCTTTTCACGACCAAACGCAGCCGCCGGAATACTTTACCTATGGCAGCTTTACCCCGCAGGTAGTGCTGGACGGCAAGGTCAGCGCGTTGCATTTGCTGACCAGCCCAGGTGGCGGTCTGGCGACCTTTATCGCGCCCAATTTGCCGGTAGATACAGCGGCGATTGAAACTTATATCCGCCAGCATTTCATCCCGGCTCCGGGGAAAATAACGCTGCAACAGGGCGAGATACGTCAGTCGCTATTTCTGCGCTTTGTCCACCAGCCGGATTCTGGCAGTTATAACGTCGAATTCGAACAGTCAAAAATGCCGCTGACCCATGAAGAAACCGGCCTGCTGGACAACGCCATTCGCGGAGCAAAGAGCCAAGTTTATCTGGTGACCCACAGCCGGTTTAGCGTTAGCAGCCGCGTTGCTGCCAGGTTGGAAACCGACTGGGTGGCTTTTTTAACCCTGGCCTTTAACCAACAGGCGCGGCAACCGGAAGTTATCGCCGTTTTGCTTAATCAGCAGATCGACGCCGGGGTGATCACCCTGCTGGAACAGTTCGATAATGATCCTTCGCAACAGACCCGCGAACTGGTCAGAAACGCACTGGTGAATACTGCTGCGCTGCTGGTCAGCAATACGCTACGTAACATCCATTCCATCGATGAGATCCCCAGCAAGATCAACTACGACGTCAGCTACAGCAATAGCGTTCCGCAACGCTATTTGCTGGCTCAGCAGCAGGATATTGCCGCCTTGCTTGGCCAACTGCCCGCCGACAGCATTATCACTTTTACGCCGACGCCGTTGCCCGAACCTAGCCGGCCGGATAAGCCAATAAAGCAACGGGAGTGCGTGGTAAGTCTGGGGTTCAACCCCAAGAGTTTTAACATCATGTCGATCGAGCTGCGCTATGCCCAGTCGCAAACGCCGATGCAGTGGCCCAGCTTCCCCCCGGTCACCTTGAAAACCACTGAAGAGGTCAGCGTTATCACCCTGAAAGTGACGTTTTCCGACTACACCAGCTATGAAAGCCAACTCGGCTGGCAAGACAACCTGGCGCTCACCCCGCAAGACCTGGGTTTCTATAGCCTGCTGTTCGAGGCCGAACAACTGAAGGCAAAATTTAAGTCGATTAGCGGCACCGCCACTTATCAGCCGGCAGGTCAGGCAAAAAAACAAAACTTCAGCTTTTCGTTTGCTGCCCAGCAATGGCAGGCCAACTGGTGGATTAATGCCCATGCCGCCGGTTTAAACGGCCGCGTTGACTACCAATGGCAAGGCAAACTCGACTCGATATTCCCCAAAACCTACGACTCTGGCCCACTACAGGCCAGCGCCAGCCCCGTCAAACTGCAATACAACAAGTAACATAAACAAGAGGAACACCCTATGTTAACCACCGCTTTGCAGCAATCGGTCAAGATCGCCACGGATAAGTATCTGGGCATTAAGGAATATGCCTTTACCTGCTATGGCGACAGCATTGATAAGAATACTTTTTATGTGGTACCCGAGATCCCGGTGTTTGTCGCCAGGGATCCCAAAAGCCCCTATTTCATGTTCTACAAGTATCGTAGTGAAGACACCCAGGGCGGCTATGCGCAATTTACCGTAATGCTGCCGCAGCCTGATTCTGAGATGAAAAGCAAGATCGCTATCGAGTTGCTCGGCAAGCTTAAAGATCCGCTGATCGCGAAATCCACCCTGATCGTCAAGTATGTTCAAGCTGAGCAGGCCTCGGTGGCCGATCCCGAAAATGCGACCAAAAAAGCAGCCATGGATACCGCGCTGCGCAATACCGGTTTAAATGATGATCAGGCTGCCAGGTTTGTCGCGTTATATGACAGCAACAAAGGCAATGACCAATTTGTGCTGGAATTGACGCCGACAGAAATCAAGCTGGAAGTCCCAAGACTCACCTCGGCGCAGGCTTCATTGATTCTGGACAGCAACGAAAAATTCTACCGCCAAATCCCCACCACGCTGTCGCCATCAGGCCTGGGTGATAACAATACCGTTTTCAGCCTGTCGTTAACCGGCCAAGGTGCCACCCTGTTCGAACAGGTATTGAAAGGCACCGATAAAAACTCCAGCGTTGGTATTCGTTTTGATTTCAACCTGGATGCTTCCCTGCCAGCGGCCAAAGTTACGGTCAGCTACGACAGTGAAATCACCAAATCGGTGACGCAAAACATCACCTCCCACACCTGGTCGGCCGATGAGAAAAAAATTGAGCGCGAATATATCGAAAAAGGCGCGATCAAGATTGACGTTCAGGTCGGGCTGACCGCCGCAGAAATGGGCATGACAGCGGATCAGTACATTAAATGGAAGGACGGGCTGGCCGCCTGGGGGCAAAAGCAGGTAGAGCAAATTTTAAGTAGCCAAACCGGGTTGGACATGAGCCTCGAATTGCTTAATGAAGCCGACGGTTTTGATAAATTCAAATCCAGCCTCAGCGAAACCAAAAGTTTTACCCGCGTCTATGATGAAAACTCGGTGGTCTCCTTCTCCATCGCCCCCCAGACCCAGTTGCCGTCTATCCAATCTATCGTCGGCGAAGACAATCTGAAAGATTACTTTAAAGAGTACGATCTCAACGATCCTTTCTATCAGTACATTCAGCCCGAGTTTTTTGTCACTCAGGACCTGGCGAAATACAACGTGGCCAATATCGTGGTGACTGCCATCTACGACAAAGACAATCAGAGCACTCTGCATTTTTCCCCTGGCGACAGCGAACCGAAAAAAACCGGCAAATGGTTTATCAACCCCGAGCTGGGCCGGACATTTAAATACTCCTACACCGTCAACTTCACCGGCATGCAGGCCAAGCCCTATCACTCTGGCGAACTTAAGAGCGATCAGGAGCTGGTTATCTCCATCAACGTGGCCGAATGCGGCATCGTTTATGCCGACATTTCCACGCTGCTCGATCCTATGGGATGGAAAGTCTTCAGCCAGGTGGTGATCAAAACGCAATATTCCGATCCGGATAAGGGCATCAAAATCAAAACCGACAGCCAGGTAGTCAAAGAGTCGACGCCTCCTCACCCCTTTATTTACCCGATTGGTGTTGATGTGGATAAGCCGATTTATTTCTCCACCGATTACTATGCCCTGGATGGTGACAGCCTGACCTACATCCCCGACGGTGTTGAGACCAACCCGCAGCTACCGGGTTATGGGCTGATCCGTGGCCACCAGATCCTGGTCGCCAATGCCCTGCCGAAAGCGCAGAAATACACCATTATCTTCAAGCCAAGCCAGAAGGAGATCACGCTGATCACCTATGAAATGGTGGTGTATTACCCGAAATGGGACTTTACGCAATCCCAATCCCTTGCCCTGACCGAGTTTGATTCTAAATCCCTCACCCAGTATCTGACCTTCAATCTGATGCAGGTTGAAAAAGACAACAAGGTGGAGATCAAATACATCGCTACGGTGTATTACGGCGAAGATAACCAGGAAAAAACCGTTGAGAAGGAAGTGACAGGAACCAGCACCATTGTGGTGGTGACTTTCTGATGCGTTGAGCCCCCCAGGGCAAAGCTTCTTTGCCCTGGATCACCTTCACCAAATGGGATAGTCGCTATGAACACTCAGGTCGTAGTGCAAAATATCTGTTTTATCCGAGCCGACCCGGAGAGGCCCATTTATTATTATTGCGCGGCCGCGCCGGGCATTAGCGTTATTAGCGGTGACGAACCGGCAGTCCAGCTACAGATATTCAGGAACAGCAGCCAACCGGCCACGGTTTACTATGCCATGTTGTCGTTGCAAACCCAGTTAACCAGCAGCCCCGAGGCGGCGCGAGTGGCGGCAGCGGCCAGCCCCGACATGCCGCGCGACGCGGTGTTATTGCCCATGCAGGCGATCGCTTGCAGCGCCACGCTGAACATTCCCGGCTTTATCGATGGCCAAACCAGCAAGACCTCACTGAGCGACCAACAAAACTGCTATCTGTTGGCCAAATTACCGGCTGACGCGGATATCGCTCTGCTGGCCAGCCTGATGGCGACCCCCGCCACTACGCCCATCACCATCAGCTACAAAATTGACTATCTGCTGCAGTTGCCGCCAGCCACCTTTGAGCTGGAAGCCCGTTGGGATCAGGTTTATCAATTTCTGCAACAGTCGGTCGGTTTCAACCTGCTGATTTTTTCCGTCGATATCGAGGAAACCTCATCGCAGTTAATCAGCAAAAAAGTGGTGACCCTTAAAGTCAGGGACAATGACCCCGATGGGCATTTCAGGCAGGCGGTGGCCGAGTTGACGCAGATCCTGACCGGCGAGTTCTTTACCCCGGTGTTTGCCGAAGTGCCGCAGCAAGACAAGCCTAAGGCCGGTTTTTATCTGCAAAGACTGTCGGTAGAAGATATTGATCAGCGGCGTTTAAGCGGCAAGCTGAGCGAAACCACGGTGGTCAAGCGTTCGCTTTATCCGCAGGCCCTGTTTGCCGAACTGGTCGCCGGCACCGACTATCAGGCCGACCGGGTGATCAGCCAGACTGACCTGCAGGATGACTTCTTCGCCCACCGTGAAGTTCGGATCAGCCTGCTGTCCGATGAACTGGACGTTAACGTCCAATTGGTGATGGTGCGCCTGCGCTATGGCTCGGACAGCAAGCAATACACCTTCCGCCCGGGTGATATCGGGCCGAAATTATTCAGGTCACCGAGTATTACTGACCCTATAACCGGCAAAATGCTGTGGCCGGTCGAATACAGCTTCACCGTCTATCTCAATCAGGCGGTAGGCGGCGTAAGATCGGTCAGCTCCGGCGTAATGCAAACCGAACTGAACGATGTCTACCTGGATATTGAGTCAGTCTACGGCCGCTACGATTTTGTCATTGAGGCCGCCAGCCTGTTCGACTGGCGTTGGTACCAGTCGGTATTGGTCACCCTGCGCTGCCGCCATATTGGACAGCCGGTAGCCAGCCTGTCGAAAAGCTTTCAGATTAGCCAGACGACGCAGCAGGACAGCTACCCGGTGATGCTGCCCAACCCGGATCAGTATTTGTTTGACGTCACCAAGGAATACAGCAGCGCCGTTAACTCACCCCATATCTCTGCGCTGTTAAACGAACCGACCAGCCAGGATGTGTACCTGGTCTCCAGCCTGTATCACCAACGGGTGTTAATGATTGCCGCCAACATGGACTGGCAACAGGTGGCGGCGGTGCTGGTTTCTGCCAGTTATGCCTATTTGCCCGGTGATGACGCCCCACCTCTGCAGCAAATTTTTCAGTTTACCGCAGTCGATTCCGCCCCTCAGCGTTTCAGTGCCGACCAAATCGACCCCGAACGACGTAGTGTCGATCTGGACATTTGGTTTACCTACCAACCGGACCAAGGCGGGGATAAGCCCGATTACGTCCAAACCGCAACCGTTCAAGACGATATCGATATCGCCAACCTCATTTAAGGAACCATCATGTTATTACTCAGAGCAAGAACTGCCACTATCAACAACATTACCTTCTTTGCCGACGACTCCGATGACAAGCAGTTCTGGTATTTGCCCGGTGATATCCATATCGCAGAAAAAGACGGGAAACCCATTTTTTCATTGATCAAATACACCGGCGACGGCAGCGGTCAGCAAGGGGGATACATCAACTTCGAGGTCAATACCTCGATCGATACCGCCCAGCTGGATGCCACCTTCAACGAATACCTGCGCAAACTCAACGTTGATCCGAAAACCGCCCGCAAGGCTCAGGTGCCGTATGACAAAGGCACGGTAAATTTCTTCGTGCTTGACGTCGGCAGCAATGCCAACGGTGAGTTGATCAGCGCGCAGTGCCCCAGCCTGTTTGGCAACAATAGCGCCATTTTCAGCGCCAAACTGACGCCGCAGCAGGCGGTGATCCTGGAAGCAGCCTTTAACCAGGCACAGGCACCGGCGGCCGTGGCCTATAACCTCAGCTTTACCGGCATCACTCCGGCGTTAAAGGTCGAGGTTGAGGCCAAGTTTGAAAGTATCTACAAAGAGTTCGATGTTAAATTTGGCGCCAATATCCCGATCCCGGTGGAAACCCCGGCCAGTTTTTGGTTGGGCTTTGACAGCGTGATTAAGAAACTGCAGCAGGATCAGAAGTTGATCATCAAGGTCACCGAGAACATACCGAGCGAGGAGGAAGCCAAAGAGAAAGAATGGGCGCTGCAGTTTGTCAAAGAGGAGATCCTGAAAAGCTTCTTCACCGCATCGCTCAAACCCAATGATGACAGCAATACCCAGGCAAAATCAGCCAGCGACTCCATCCTGGAATCTCTGCTCGCCAGCGGCAAAGAAGACGGCGGCAAAGGTGGACTGTTCCCCAGCGCCTCGCTGGAAATAAAACTGGTGCGGATCGAAGAAACCAAAAGCCTGAACTTCAACTACACCTCATCAAAAGCCCTCAGCCAGTCGGCGGTACCGCAAAACTTTATCGGCAGCGACATTCTACGTGCCAAAAAAGAGCCGCCTTACTTTATTGAAGTTAACGTTAACGATCCCTTCTTCCAGAAAATCGACTTTACCGTGCTGGGGCCGGACGGTTTTGCCGAATACGGCATTAAGGCCGCAACCTTCAAAATCGAATATAACAAACAGGTTTATACCGCCGAGCCGTTTATCGCCGATGACGGTAAATGGAGCAAGGTCATCTCTCGCAGCCCTGACAGAAATGAGCTGTTTGTGATCAACAGCGAGTATGCCTTCAAGTCTGCCGCCACCACCGGCTGGGAAGGCAGCACCAGCTACAAGCAGCCGTCGGCTTCAGCTTCGACCCTGCTGAATTTGGATCCTGGAGCGGTGCTGACCTTTAACGAGATCTCCATCTTCCTCGACCGGAAATTCTCCTGGGAGAATTACAATCAGGTGATCGTCGAACTGACTTACCTGGACGACAAACAAAGTCGCAAAACCAAGAAGTACCAGTTTAATCCGGATAAAACTGAAGAGCAGACCTTTAAGTATCGCTGCCTGACCGAGAAGCCCTGGACGGTCGATTACAAAATCACTTACCTGCTGGTCGGTGGTGACAGCGTCACGCGTGATGGCAGCGAGAATCCGCCGGCCATTGTTATTCCGGCCGTGGCATAGGTGACTGGCGATGGTCGAACGCAATACGGTATTACCAGCGGCATGGAACGCCCTGGTAAGCGCCTTGTGTCAGGAGGCGCCCTATTTACGCCACTCACTGGTGCCCGAAATCGCGCGCTTTAGCCAGGCACGCCAGGCTTCAGGCTGTTTGTCCGCGGCCTTTAACACCAGCCTGTTGGGATATAACGGCTGTCCACTGGAGTTCACCGTCTCGTCGTCAAAACCGCAGGCACTTTCCTGCACGCTGGATCCTTTTTTGCCACGCTATGCCGAAAATCGTGGGATCGAGGCTTTTTATCGGCACTACCAACAGATCACGGACTCGCCCGCACAGGACGGTGTAGAGGCATGTTTGGCCAGCGTCAGCCAGATGCAGCGCCAGGCGGCCCACCCCCTGCGGTTTGGCTCTTGGCTGGGGCGAAAATATAGCCCCGAGACGGTTAAAACCAAGGTCTACTCCGAGGTACCACCCGACAGTACGGTAGAGATTGTCTGGCCTGATTACTCCGCCGCGGCCTGCCAGCAGGCCGGCTTATCACTGCTGATGCTGGGTTATTACCCGCAACAGATAGACTCGCCTCGAGAATATTACTTTCAGTGGCACAGTGCGCTAATCACTGAGGCTGATATTGCGGCAGTCATGGCCTTTTTTGACTGTGAACGGCTGTTTCCAGCGTTGGCACCGCTGCTGGAACGTGCCCGGCAACAAACCCTGAGTCGCGAAGGTTTTCCACCCACCACCTACGGTTTTAGCCTGGTCTACGGCCCCGGTGGTGAACTGGAAAGCTTCACGCTGTTCACCATGGCGGCCAGTTTCTTTGGTGATAACCCGCGAGTTTTCCCCGCGCTGCAAGCCTTGTTGTCCCAAAGCCAACAAGCCATGCCCTTGTTGCAATCTGTCATGACCGCGCAGGTTCCTCTGCAGTTCAACGTGGTGGGGTTTTCTGTCGATACCCAGGGACGTCATGCCATCAGCTGTACTTTTAGCCCGCAAAATACTCGTTTCGAAGTGCAGCCGCAGCAACCGATTTCATCCGCCGCCAATAATAATGAGGGTTCCAGTTTAAGCGCCTTACTGAGCCAACAGTGTGCCAGCGGTGCCTTTACCGCCCATGTCAGAACCCCGGACGGACGCTGGCATCAGGATGAAAACGCCTTTGTGACCGCGCAAGTGCTACGCACTCTGGAGCACACCTCGCAGACCGAGCCTTATATCGAGAAAGCGCTCGATTTTTTAATCGCCTGTGAAACCCGCCCGTGCCATTTCAGCTTTTGGCCGCCCACTGCCCATCCGCAGTGGATGGCGAACCAGAGTATCTGCGCCGATATTGACGACACCGCGATTATCACCGAACTGCTGTACAAGTTTGGGCGCATTTCACTGACGCAGGTCAGGGAGACGATTTCGCACATGAACAGCTATCAGCTACGCCGGGTCGATCCCCGTCAGGCCGCCGAGCAGCACCAATGGGCGGAGTGCCAAAGTTTTCACACCTGGATGAAAGATGACAATGACATCCGCCAGTTGGATTGCTGCGTGAACACCAACGCGCTGATCCTGCTCCACCGGCTTGTGAGCGGTAGCGACGCCGTCTTACCGGCTTACCGACGCATTATTCAAATGCTGAATCAGGCGGTGCAATGGAGTGACAACCGTTACGACCGGCTCAGTTCGCTAACGCCCTATTACGCTCACCCCAACGAATGGCGCATTGCCCTGGAGTACGCCAGGCTGGTGGGGATCCCGCAACTCACGCCGCTGATTGATGCATTGACCCACTGGCAATGGCCCGCCGGCCAGTTGGAAAGTCCGCTCTACCGTCGGCATGACGGGCACTTTCTCTGGACCTCGTCCTGCCTGAACCAATTCAGAACTCTGGCCCAAACAGAATGCACTGAGGATAACCATGAATACCTTTCTCAATGACCTGGTAACACTGAACCAAATTATTCTGCTCAATGCCCGTGAGCAGTTTCCTGACGTTGAGGGTAAAAAGCTACGCTACCGGGCGGCAGCGCCAATGCGGGAAGACGACCTGACCGCCGAAGTCTGCACCGAAATCGTTTCAGGGGAAACCCGCTACCAGATTGCCACCAGCACCGACGGCAGCAGTTGGCGCATGCAACTGGACTTTGCCCTGAATCACTCTATCCCGCAAATTCCCTATGTGGTGCTGAGCTACACCCGCTTTGGCAGCGTCGAAGAAATGATTTTTGACCAGGTCTTGCTGACACCACAGGAAAATCGCTATCAGGCACAGCTGGATCTGTACAAACTGGAGCAACGCGACGCCTTGCTGCAGGCCTTGTCGGATTACGATGCGCAAACCACGCTGGTGGTGACCGTCAAAACCGAGCACGGCCTCACCAACACCGTCACCGACCCTAAAGTTTTCTATTTTGCCGAAAACTATTATCCGTATATCTATCAGGGTATTGTGCCGCCACCGCCGCGCCTGCAGCTGATCCTCACGCCATTGCAGTATCAGCAACTCTGGTATAACTACTATCAGGACTACGTGCGCAAGAATTACCTTTATTACCTGCCAGATACCTTCCTGCTGGGCACCGATACCGATGGCAAGCCGATGCTGTCGATATCCTTTTCCGCCGGCGAGCACGCAACCTCGCTGGGGGATATCAAAGTGACCTTTGACTACTTCCTGTCGCCCAAAGTGAATCAGGGGCGCATTGCCGATGCCACGGCACAGTTTTCACAAATGCAACCGGACGCCCGACTGGCGCCCTTCGCCAATGCGGACTCACTGGCGTTGCAGTTGGCGTTGCCTGAAGGCAAAACCGAGGAAAAAAATGCGCTGATCAACCTGCAAAGCGGCATTGTCGATTCATTCACGCTGCCCGCTCAGCAGTTCGCGTTGATCTGGGACGCGCTATTTGATCGATCGCCGCAAAACCTGTTGCTGAAAGGCTATTTGGCGGTGCAGTTTATCGGTTTTAACCCGGATAACCTGCCGGTGGTACTGGCGTTGGATGCCAAATATCAGAGTAAGGTACGGGACTTTATCAAACAGACGGCACCGGTCGATATCTACAAAACCATTGAATTCAGAAGCGATAGCGGAGCTTACGACCCCTCTGGGCCACGGCCGATCAAACGCATTTTGGTGAATATCGATAACCAAACCGTCGAATTGAACAGGGAACACCCCAACCATGACGTCACGGTCAAAGTCTCGGCATTGGATCTGATCCTCAACCCGGATAAAAAGCTGATTTATCATTACGACCTGCAGGTTTTCTACGTCGAAGGCGGCATGACGCCCTACTACGATAAAACCTCCAGCTTTGAGATCATTTACGTCCCCTGAGGAGCGATCAGTCTGCTGTTGGCATCTGCAGCAGACTGCGCAGAGACAGCATAATCAACCGACCCGAGGGATCGGCCCCCCACTGAAAAGAGGCCAATCGTTCTCATTTCAATCACGGCAAAAGTGAACGTGACCTGGGGTTGACATTCCGACCGTTGGAACAAACGCTTCAGGATACGGTGGCCTGGTTGAGCTATCAGCGCAAGCCCGGCTGATCCGCCAGACTTTGTCCATTAAGCCGTTGTGTTTCGAGTTAGTCGGCCCAGCCCGCCGACTAAATCACTACCTGCCGTAATCCGCGTCCGGTTTAAAAGCGGCAGGGTTTTTGATGGTCATCACCAGCGCGATGGCCACCAATACGCCAGCCGCCAGGTAAGTCACCCGCATGCCATGGGATATCACCTCTGCCGTCGCCAACTTGATATCGTCGGTGTTCGCCGCCAGCATAAACAACGCGCCCATGGCAGAAGCGCCGGTGATCAAACCAAGATTACGTGACAGGTTAACCATGCCGGAGATCACGCCGCGCTGCTCAGGGGCTGCGTGCTTCATCAGCGCGGTATTATTGGCGACCTGAAATAGCGAGTAACCCAGCGTAATCAGGCAAAGGGGAGTCACATAACTGAAAACTCCCTCACTTAACGACATCATTGACATCACGCCCGCCCCCAGAGTCATGACGGCCAGCCCCACGGCAGTGATTTTTTTTGCCCCCAGACGATCCACCAGTCGGCCGGCAGGCACACTGAACAAAGCGGCTACCAGCGGCCCGGCTGACATCGCCAGCCCGGCCTGTCCTACCGTCAACCCCAAACCGCGCGTCAGATAAAACGGCCCCACGACCAGCGACGTCATCATCACCGTCATCACCAGTGCGCTCATCATCAACCCACGCCTCAGCCCTGGCTGGCGGAACAGCGCCGGCTGTATCAGAGGAGATGCCGAGTTGTTTTCCAGCCGTATGAACAGCCCGGTTCCCAGCCCCGCGCACAGCAACAACAGCAAATTGATGGCGCCGAAATCACCATGCCCCAGCGTCATCGACAGCGCGTAGCATGCCAGTGTCACACCAAGCAGCAAAGTGCCGGGTAAATCAAACCGGTCGCTCTCCGATTGCGGTTGCGGCCGACCGTGCGGCAGATAACGGTAAGCCAGCAGCAAGGCCAGCAGGCCCAGCGGAAGGGTAACCAAAAACACCGCACGCCAGCCAAAGCCAAAAATCAATGCCCCCCCCAGTGAAGGGCCAAGCGCGGTGCCAATCGCCGACATGCTGCCAAGCAGCCCCATGGCACGGCCGGTATTTTCTTTGCCCAACGTCTCACCAACCAGCGCCATGGTCATCGCCATCATTACTGCCGCCCCCAACCCCTGTGCAATGCGGGCCGTCAGCAGCAGCCAGATATCAGGCGCAATGGCACAGAGTGCGGAAGCGACGCTGAACAGGCCAATCCCCAGCAGCAGCAGGCGGCGTCGGCCAATGCTGTCTCCCAGACGCCCAACAGCGATGATAGAGGTGGTAATGGTCAGCAGATAGACGAGCATCACCCACTGCACCGCCTGAAACGAAGTGTTGAACGCCTGTGCCAACGTGGGTAAACCGATGTTGGCGATGCTGGCCCCCAGTGATGAAACCAGCATCGACAAGGAAAGGCTGGCGAGGATCCCACCGATATGGGGGCTGGGGGCGGTATGCTGAGTAATTGGCTTCATAGTCTGACTCCTGAAAAGAACCTGTCAGTAGCCTATGTCAGCCAATAGCCTGGCGGAAGACGCAGCATATGCAGTTTATTAGTGCATACGACGCCATGTTATGGCCGAGTTAATCGGCTTTGCGCACGAAGTGGCGGATCAAATCGTCTTTGTGGATCAGGGAAAAGCGGTGGAGACGGGGACGGCGCAACCGGTGCTGGATGCACCACAGCACCAAAGAACGCGTGATTTCCTGGCAACGGTACTCTAAAACTGCATCGGGGGCATTGCGCCCCCGATCATTAAATTCAGTCTTTTTTCCGGCCAATGGCAGAGAAAAGATTACACAGCTCACCCAGACCATAAATCGAGCCAAGCAGTACGGCTATCATTACCGGCACCAGGATCACCACGGTTGCCAAACTCTCAATCATTTCTAACATCGTCGTTTCCTGGTTTTAAACAGAGAACCCTCTTCCGAACCTGAGGCCTTCCCCTTGTATATCATAAGGTTATTTTTTGGCTGATTTCAATGTGTGATACAGGTCACAACCAACTTCGCTAATGTAACTTACACAGTTACATTACCACAATATAAAAAAATGCTTTCTTCCATGCTCCTGCGGTCTCCCTGCCGCGCTCACACAACGCCTTCCACAGACTGGCGGTTGCCCATATTTTGATAACGTTAAGTTATCATTTTTTAAGCAAGCATTGAATCAACCAATAGAATAAACATATGTTTTCCAGAAGAGTCTCTCTTGTGTACTGCGTCGATAAGTCGTGAGAACGACTAACTGGCGTAGCGGCAGCGGTATACCTGCGATAGGTCGCTCATCTTGGTTGGTCAGGCTGAGAAACTGTCTGTTTTATCGCCAGCCCAGAACATGGTAACCGCGAAATACAATCCGGTCGCTCAAAATTAAGAATATTTACCTATTCTATTTTCCTGTGCAGGAATACATTCATCTCAACTTTTACCGGCCGATTAACCCGCGCTTTATTTTTCCGTTAATTAGGCAATTTACCAGGAAACTCTTATGAACTTTAAACGTGCCGCAGGTGTGATGGTTGTTGTTATGGCAACCCTTTCTGTAACTGCATGTGGGAATATGTCCCACCGCGATCGCAACACCGCGATCGGTGCCGGCGTCGGCGCATTGGGTGGTGCCGTCTTGACCGACGGCAGCACGCTGGGGACCTTGGGCGGCGCAGCATTGGGCGGCATCATCGGTCACCAGACCAGCCGCTGATCCCACCAGCAAAAATATCCTTCTCAGATCGGTTATTATCTTAAAAATAACCGATCTGAAATGTACACCACTCCATTATTTTACCCATGCCCAATAATTAATATTATCAACATAATTTGAACCCAATAAAATATACTCCACTGATAAAAAAACCTGATACCACCACCACTCCCCTTCGCTTCCCAACGACGCCACAACGGATGTTACTGCTGTTCTTACCCGGCCATTTTTATTTCTTGACTTACATAACTTCAGGATTATAGTTTCAAAATGAAATGTGAAACAAAGTTTCGTATTTGAAACCTTACCAAATTTAAAATAATAAACACTTAACTAAAACTTGTCTCATATATAAAACCTTGCGAGAAATTCCATTATTTTGTGGCGGAATACGCTCGCTTTATTAAACGTCAGGTGTCATCAGGGGAAAGTCATGCGCAAAGTCTTTATCGCATTTTTACTATTTTCACCAATTAGTTACGCCAACACCCTCACGCCAGCCAGTGAGAAGCCTGTCACGAAACCTGAGGTAAAAAAGAGTAGTCCGGCATTCCCCCATCTGCATTGGCAAAATGAGGATAATAATAAAAACATTGATATCGGTGGTGCATTACGCGCCAACTACCGTTATGAAGACTGGGGTAGCAGTAATTACCGTAATCCCCCCCACTTGCGTTTTGATGCCTTCCGCATTGATGCCAATGGCAATTATAACGACGCCTTCTTTGATTCCGGCTTTTGGTTTCAGGACCGCCGAAAATACGCCATCGACCGTGCCTATGTCGGCTATCACCTGAGCGGGAATTCTGACCTGCAGCTCGGCGCACCTTTCAAACCCTTTGGTTTGCAGCCTTATCCCCAGTTCGGCTGGTCCTACGGCATCCCGTTTTATCTCGGTTTCGGGGTCAATAACGGGTTAGGTGCCAAATACCAATTCCATGACCATGGCTGGGCGCTGGATGCCGCCTATTTCCCCCGCATGATGCCGGCAGGCGTGCGCTATGCGCCGGAAGTGGGCAATTTCGACGATCTGAAAAATACCAACTATGGTTCGCAACATTTGCAAACCAACGAGAAGCGCGATCAGGTGAACCTGCGTCTGGCGCGTGAATTCCATCAGGGCGACTGGAACAACGAGCTCGGCGGTTCGCTGGCGGTTTCCCGGCTCTATAATCATGACACCGGGGATAATGGCACCTACTGGGCGACAGGCCTGCATGCTTTGGTGAACTACGAGCCGTGGCATCTGTCGACGCAAATTATCCGTTATTCTTATGACGCCAAAGGGCCTGAAGGAGCCAACAATTCGGTAATTTTAATGGGGGGTAATGGCCTGACGCCAGCCTATTTGATTCCGGCGCAGGCCACCACTGCGTCAATCAATCTGGCGCGTGATGTCGAAGTGGCCTGGGGAGCAGTGAAAAAACTGCGTTTTTATAACGACTACAGCGTGTTGTGGAAGGATAAGGACGGCGGTTCCGACTCTAAAATGAACACCCTTGGAGTGCAGGTCTTTGCCCTGCCGGTGATGGTGTGGGTTGATCTGACCTGGGCGCAAAACGCCAACCCCTGGGGGGGTGCCGAAAACGCCACCGGCTGGACCAGCGCCCAGTCCTCCGGCAGCAATAAATGGTATTTCCGCACTAACCTGAACATCGGCTACTACTTCTGATCCGTTCCCCCTCCATCGAGGGGGAAACATTACATTAGCCCTTAACTTGAGACACCACGTTCAACGGCTGAGCATCAGGCAGAATGTTCATGTGTTCCAGCACCTGAGCCATAATTTTGCCAAATACTGGGCCGGCCACCGAACCACCGAAGTGTTTGCCGGCTTTCGGGTTATTAACCATCACCACCAGCGCTACCTGCGGATCGCTGGCCGGTGCCACACCGGCGGTGTAGTTGATGTAACCGCCGTCGTATTTGCCATTAGGCCCCATCTTCTCTGCGGTACCGGTTTTAATCGCCAACCGGTAGCCAGGCACTGCGGCGCTGAGCCCGCTGCCACCTGGCAAAGCATCGCTTTCCATCATATGCACTACGGTTTTTACCGTATCTTCCGGCAGGATCCGTTGCCCCATTACCGGCGGCGTGACTTTGGTTATCGACAATGGCCGATAAACGCCGTAGGAACCAATAGTGGCATATTCACGCGCCATCTGTAACGGCGTGACCCGCAGACCGTAGCCAAAGGAGAAGGTAGCACGTTCGATATCCGCCCAGCGCTCACGGTGCTGAGGCAAGTAGCCGCTGCTCTCGTTACCAATCCCCAGGTCGGTCGGCAGCCCGAGACCGAAACTTTTGTAAACCGCCGGTAACACGGTAGCAGGCAGTGCCAGTGCAATATGTGAAACGGCGATGTCACTGGATTTTTGCAGTACTCCGGTAATGGTCAGTTTCGTCCAGTGGCCCACGTCCTTGATTAAATGACCATTTACCCGGTAAGGCGTGGTATCCAGCACGGTATCCGGCCTGATTAGGTGGTGCTCCAGCCCGACCATCACCACCACGGGTTTCACCGTGGAGCCGGGTTCGAAACTGTCGCTGCTGCATACGTTGCGAATATCTTTTGTCGGCGTACCTGCAAAGTTGTTTGGATTAAATGACGGGTAGCTGGCCATGCCCAGCACCTCGCCGGTATTCACCTTCACCAACACCGCACAGCCGGAGTCTGCCTGGTTGGCCACCACGCCATCACGGATCTGCGCATACAGCACGTACTGGATAAATTTGTCGATGCTCAACGTGACGTTCGGCGGAGGCACAGGATCGACATTTTTGATCACGCCAATCACCGCTCCGCTGCCATCCTTCTGGTAAACGCGCAGCCCGTTCTTGCCCTGCAGCAGGTGGTTAAAGCCCAGTTCGATGCCTTCCAACCCCTGATTATCCTGTCCGACAATACCGATCAGCCCAGCAGCATCCTGACTCATCGGATAAAAGCGGCTGAAGTCCTGCTCGGTGCTGACACCGGTCAAATGCAGCTTGCTGATATAGCTGGCATTATCATCTTCAACCTTACGTGCCAGATAAACAAAACGCTTGTGGGCATTAGTCTGAATCAGCTTCTGCACCTCGGTCAGCGGCATCTTCAGCACGTTGGCCAGGCTCTGCCAGCGTTCATTGGTGATATCGGTATGGCTATCGAGAATATGTTTGGGATCCAGCACGATATCGCGTGAAGACACGCTCACGGCCAGCGCTTCACCATTGCGGTCGGTGATCATTCCCCGGTTGGTCGGCAACACCTGGGTGCGGATCGAACGCTGATCCGCCTGGTCAGTCAGTTGCTGATGCTCCAACAGTTGTAAATAGCCCACTCGAAACGCCAGCAGGAAAAAGCAAACCAGTATCCCGGCGCAGATCCAGCCAAAGCGAAGGGTTGAATAATTTTTACCGCTTTTTTTTATTAATGGCGCCACTGTTAACCCTGCGTTTTTATTAAAGTTATGTAATGATTTCAGTCTACCCTGACGAAAATCTTTAGAAGATTGCAGTTTGTAAGAAAGTAAAAACAAACGCGTTTACTGTTGCACATCCGCGCTGTCGTTTAACCCCGGCTTAACTTCCTGTCCTTGCTCAGGCTGCGGAGCGTTGGCCGGGTCAAATATATGGTCGAGGATCGCCCGCGCCGTCGGCCCTGCTACCACACCGTCACCACCGCCGTTTTCCAGAATCAGCGCCATCGCTACCCGTGGATTTTTATAGGGGGCAAACAGCGTATAGAAGATATGATCACGCAGCCGCACCGGGATCATTTTGGCGTTATAGGTCTGATTTTCTTTCAGCCCAAACACCTGTGAAGTCCCGGACTTGGCGGCAATTTGGTACGGCGCGGTATGGAACAGCTTGTAGCCGGTCCCGTTTGGCAGGTTGGCCATACCATACATGCCGTTGCGCACAATGCCCCAATACGGCGATTTGGCATCGCCAATCTGCGCGGTCTGCTTCGGCGGTTGATAGAGGCTCACCTGGCGACCCTGGCGCAGGGAATACAGCAAATGCGGGGTTTTCACCTTGCCGTTATTGATAAGCGTAGTGAGTGCCTTCACCATCTGGATTGGCGTGGCGACCCAATATCCCTGGCCGATACCCACCGAGATAGTATCCCCCTGGTACCAGGTTTTTTTATGCACCCGCTGCTTCCATTCGCGGCTTGGTAAGACACCGCGATATTCTTCGTTAAGATCAATGCCGGTAGCCTGGCCGTAACCAAACCTGCTCAGCCAGCTATGAATGCGGTCAATGCCCATTTCATACGCCACCTGATAGAAGAAAGTATCAGCAGACTCTTCAATCGCCTTGGTCACGTTCAGCATCCCATGGCCGCTTTTCAGCCAGTCACGATAGCGGCGCTGAGTCCCCGGCAATGTCCAGGTCGGTGCGCCAAAGAAGGTGGTATTGGGGGTGATCACCCCGGCGAACAGAGCAGAAGTCGCCATGTAGGGCTTCACGGTAGATGCCGGTGGATAAAGCCCCTGGGTTACGCGGTTAATCAGTGGCAAATCGGGGTTAGCCAGCAAGGATTTATAGGCGGAATAACTGATGCCCTTCACGAAAGGATTGGGATCATAGCTGGGGCTGGAAACCATCGCCAGAATACCGCCGTCACGCGGATCCTCGACCACCACCGCCGCTCGCTGCCCCTTCAATACCGACTCGATATACTGCTGCAGCGACAGGTCGAGCGTCAGATAGATATTCTTGCCCGCCTGTGGCGGCTGCTCCTTCAGCAGGCGAATGACCCGTCCGTGGTTATCCACCTCCACTTCCTGATAGCCGGTAGTGCCGTGCAGTTCAGACTCATAATAGGCCTCAATGCCCTGTTTGCCGATATTGTGGTCGGCGGCGTAGTTCTCACTAAGACCGGCTTTATCCAGCCGCTTCAAATCAGCGTCATTGATTTTCGATACGTAACCCACCACATGAGCCAACTCGGCACCGTACGGATATTCCCGTTGCTGATAGGTATCGATGGTTACCCCATCAAAGCGGTACTGATTGACCGCAAAGCGCGCCACCTCAGTCTCGGTCAGTCCGCTTTTCAGCGTCACCGGCTTGTAGCGACCGTTATGGTGCATATCATCTCGAAAGGCAGTGATGTCTTCGGGGCTAAGATCGACAATCGGCGTCAGCTGTTGCAGCAACGCGGTCATGTTTTCGATTTTGCTGGGGACGACCTGAAGTTGGTAAAGCGTAATATTACGCACTAATGGGATGCCGTTGCGGTCGAAGATCAACCCACGACTCGGGGCAATCGGCACCATTTTAATGTCGTTCTGATTGGAGCGAGTTTGGTAGAACCCATGCTGTTTGACCTGCAATCGATACAGGTTGGCGACCAGCACGCCAAAACAGGCGACGACCAGCACCATGGCCACGCCGGCACGGCGAATGAACAGCATTTCCTCTGCGGAATGATCACGAATTTTATCTTTTAATCGGGCCATGCGTGGCGAGTTACCTGTCAGACGTCACAATTTCCCAAGATAAATCAGGGTCGTGAAAAGTCGGCAAGCATAGCGTTATTGGCAAAGTCTCCCCATGAAAAGGTTGCTAATGAAATGGCATAAATGTTTCAGCATGTTGGAATGTTACCAAATGCCGATTTTTCTGCCGCTCAGGGATTGAGACGTAATTTATGCCAGTGCTACAATGTGACGCAGATCACACTAATTAATTTTTGCCCGCACAGCCCCCACCGGTTGCGGATTTTTCCAAGGACCATGTTCGATGAGTGCCATTGCCACAGGTTTTATCATGATGCGCTGGGAATTACTGAGCGCCGTTATGATGTTTATGTCCAGCCAGCTAAACGTCGTTTGCCGTAAGACCAGCCGCAACGGCATGGCATTTATGTTCAGCAGCCTGGGGCTGTTCACCACCTGCTGGTTCGTCATGGGCCTGATGGGCATCAGTTTCAGCCAGGAAGGTTTTACGCAGTTCTGGTCACACGCCTGGGATATTTATGTCGAAGTGGCCAGCAACACCCCCACCAACTGGCCACTGCCGTAAATACCGCTGCCCGGCAGTTGAACTCAACCGCCGGGCCAGAAAGAACTACCGCTATGCCACCTTATGGCAATGCACCGCCGCGAACCCTTAATTTCAATTCTATGACCAGGCTTGCGAAACCAGTGCAAAAGTCTGTGCAAGATGACAATCCTGTCTTTGAGGTGTGCCACGAACCATGATGGTGGGCGTATCAATACAGGGTAAACCCCGTCCAATCAGCCATTCGCCAAGACCGGTATCCAGCGGTGTATCTACCCGTACAAACTGACCGCTGCAAGGCTGGCACAAGGCATCAATCAGGGCAATGGCCCCGGTAAGCTCAGATGCAACCACCGGGCCGATCACACTGCCATAACCAAAACGACGTCGCAGGGCAAAACCCACAGCAATACCCTGTCGTTCCAGCACCAACACCTGCTCGGCATTTGCCAACAATGCTACCCACAACGGCTGACGCTGCAGGCCACTGGCGGCAAAATCCAGCTCAGTCAGTAAGGCAATGTCCGCTGGCAATGCCGGGCGCAGGGTTAAAGCTGGCGGCAAAGGCTCGGTATTGCGCATTGGCAGCTCCCGGCATTGATGTTGCGCCAAGGGCCCCAGATCGATAAACCCCAACTGCCGATACAGCGGTTTTCCTTGATCGCTAGCCACCAGGTGAAGCTGATAATCGCCCAGGGGTGTCATCAGTCGCTGCATCATCGCCCTGGCAATACCTTGCCCACGATGCTGCTCGGCAACAATCACCAACCCCAGCGTGGCACGTTGTTCACCCCACAACCAACGCAGCGCACAACCCACCACCTTATCTTCGGCCTCGGCTATCACACCGGCCCCCAATGACCACGCCAGTTGCCAATCTTCCCCTCGATGAGGCCACTGCGCCTGCTGCGACAGCTCGAACGCGGCCGGAAGATCCTTTTCAAGCATTGGGCGTAGCTTTATGCTCGGTTTTGCCTGGGGCACCTTTATCTCCTGATTCAAATACCGTGAATGTAATACGCCAAACGGCTACCGCGTCATCTATTCCCTCGAAGATTCTCTGGGGAGAACGTTGATTAACGATTAATCACGCAACCAAGGGGTAAAGGTCACGCCGATCAACAGCCCTTCCGGGCTGAGCAAGCGGGTGACGCTCTGGCCCCAGGGTTCTTCACGGTTAGCTACCAGCAGGCGATAACCGCGATCAATCAATCCCTGAGTTGCCAGTGCCATATCGGCAACGTCAAACTCCATCCAGGCCTGTGGTACCGGCAAATCGGCCGGCCATTGCTCACTGCCGAAGCAGGACTGTGCGGCCTGCGCCAACGACCACAGGGCGAAGTGTTTCACGCCCTCCAGCACACCATGTTCAGTCAGCAAATAATCGGCATTGCCGTCCATCGGCTTCAGCGGCAGCCCCAGCGCATCCGCGTAGAACGCTTTACTTTGTTCCGTTTGCTGGGTAATCGGCCCAAATCCGGCGATAAACAACACGCCCAGTCCTGCGAACTGCTGTTCCATGTTCTCTCCTGTTGGCTAACGCCCCCGACGCATTTGTGTCGGGGAAAATCCATAGGCCGCCTTAAAGCGGTTACTGAAATGGCTGGAGGAACTAAAACCGCATTCCAGCGCAATCTGCGTCAGTGGCAGCAGGCTGTGACGCAGCAGTTTTTCTGCCTGCTGCAGCCGCGCGCGCATCACAAACTGGTGTGGTGCCAGACCGGTGTCATGTTTGAACATCCGGGCAAAGTGGAACTCACTCAGCCCCGCCTGCGCCGCCAGGTCTGCCAGCAACAACGGTTGGTCTAGATGCTGCTCAATATATTCTTTCACCCGTCTGGCAACCGCTGGAGACAGGCCGCCGCGGACCTGCGGCAACGCCCATTGCAGTTGGCTGTAGCGCTGGATCAGGTGCGACATCAACAGGGTTGTGGCACTGCTGAGTGCCAGTTGGTTGCTGCGCTCCTGCCAGTTACAGTTAAGTAAAAACTGGCGATACAGCAGTGTGATCTGCGGATCCTCGCCAAAGGCGCATGATTCGAGGTCAATCGCCGCCGGGCTGCGATCCCAGGTTTGCTCTGCCACCTGACGCAAATGACGATCGGTGCAGTAAAGGTGCACAAAAGACAAATCGCTGCGCACGTCCCAGGTAGATTCATACTGACGCGGCATAATACAAAAGCGATCCGGCCCGCCGCCGTTCTTCCAGCCACCGGGGACTTTTTGATAACACTCATAACCGTCGGCAACATACAGACTCAAAGTATGGTGATCGGCGCTTTCCTGGGTAATACGGTCGTTGCAGTTGGACCAAGCGGCCAGTTCCACGCCAGAACCCAGCCGCACGCTGTTGTGCAACCGCGCTTTATGTTCCCGCAGTGTTTCAAACGCCTTGTAGCCGGACATCGCCGCCTCCCTTTTCACCCATCCCTCCAGTGTAGAGAGTGGCGCAGCGCCACACCAGCCGTCAGTCCGCGCTATTGCCAAAAAAAGCGCAAGAATATGCAATTGCCAGCAAAGCACGGAAAGCACGGCGGCGTGCAGTGGCTGATACTGCCTTTCTATTGTTTTCGCCGGAGTTTATTATGAACACGCTGCTGTACCTTGCTGTGGTGCTGATTTGGGGCACCACCTGGATTGCGATTACCCTGCAACAGGAAGGGCCAGTGGCCATTCCCGTGTCCATCAGTTACCGCTTTGTGGTCGCCGCGCTGGTGATGTTGGTCATTCTGCTACTGGCACGTCGCCTGCGCCGCATTGCTCTGGGCGACCATCTGTTTTGCCTCCTGCAAGGCTGCTGCGTGTTCGGGTTTAACTTTTACTGCTTCTACCATGCTGCGGCCTATATCAGCAGCGGGCTGGAGTCGGTGATTTTCTCAATGGCGGTATTGTTCAACGCGGTCAACGGCATGATTTTCTTCCGCCAGCGCCCCAGCCCGAACCTGCTACCGGCGGCGGTGCTGGGTATCACCGGGATCGTCGCCCTGTTCTGGCAAGATCTGGTCGCAACACAAATGGCACCGGAGCTGTTGAAAGGCATTGGGTTAAGCGCGCTCGGCACTTTCGGTTTTTCACTGGGCAATATGATCAGCTCCCGTCACCAGCGGCGCGGACTGGACATTTTGTCCACCAATACCTATGCCATGAGCTACGGCGCAGTCCTGATGGCGCTGATCGCCCTGGCTCAGGGCGCGTCATTTCAAATTGAATTCAGCACCCGCTATATCGGTTCGCTGCTGTATCTGGCAATTTTCGGTTCGGTGATTGCCTTTGCCGCCTATTTCAGCCTGCTGGGCCGTATTGGTGCCGGTGCCGCAGCCTACAGCACCCTGTTGTTCCCACTGGTGGCACTGAGCATTTCAACAATCTATGAAGGCTATCAGTGGCACCTGAATGCGGTGATTGGCCTGTGCCTGATCCTGCTCGGTAATCTGGTGATGTTCGCCAAACCGGGCCGGTTCACGGCTTTCTGGCGACGCCGGGCGGTGTAAATAAAAGCGTCTTTGCTACCCGTTGGTAACACCTGACTAACGACCGACCCGGCTTACCGCCTTAAAAAAATCCCCCGAAATGTTCGGCTCCTTTTACGCGCTTGAGGCTGAGAAACCGCTACAATTTTTTGCGGACAGACTCACCAACTGTGCCGTATTGGGTTTTAGGGAGTAGCGGAACCAGAAACACTGTTAACTGGTCAATTTAAATGGGTATTTATTGTTAAATCATTAAATTACCGTCTAATAGGTGCTACTGATAAACTTTGCTATGCCGAAGAAATAACGCCCCTACATGTATACCCAGATGCCAGAGGCGAGCGTTTAGTCAGATCGGCTACTCATCTTGCAAAAATTTGACGTTAATAAAAATTTCAAAGGGATCATATTGTTGACGTAACTCACATAGTCGTTGCCAGTTTTTCGGCAGATAACAACATTCAACTTGTTGGGCGCGAGATTCAAGATCGAACTCATTGATATAACTGCCGCAAGAGAGTTCAGCCAGTTTGTCATAAAGAGAGAGAAGCCATTGACGATTAGCTAGATCGTCTTGCTCTTCATACCATTGCAAATAAGTAGAGACAAAAAAACGACCTTTCACCGAGTAAGCTGCATCGGGGAAGGTTTGTTCCCCACGCCAGGTTAAGAGTGTAATGCCTGCTGGTGAAGGCTGTTCTGGCAGAGCCACATCAAACACACGACCTACAGCCTGGATGCGATCGGTTATGATATTGTCACTACGAAAGTGCCGTCCAATCAGCATTCCTTCACCTTGTAGATAAATATCTTCAAAACTGCTATTCGGAAGTTCTGTTAGTACAGTGATGAGGTAGGAAGGGATCAATTGTATTAGACTTCGTTGAAGTGCAGCACTTTCCTGTTCATTATCAGTGAAAGCAATGATATTCAGTATCAATGTATGAGGTTGATCGGGTTGAGGGTGCATTAACCCAATCATGATTTGAATTCGAGGATCCCAAGTTTGACCTTCAATTACTTCCAATAATATGCTTAGTGCATTATAAGGTAATTGATATACGTGGTTGGCAATTGCTTTTGGCATGGGGTGGCATTTAAGGTAAAAACGAACGACAACGAAAAAAGCATTAGGCCCTGCACCACGTGCAGCCCAAAAAAGATCAATGTTTTCTTCCGCGCTAGCATGACATAATTGCCCATCAGCGGTGATCAAATCCACCGCTTCAATATTAAACACGCTCATACCTCCCCAGGCTGTAGTGTTAATACCCATCCCACCGCCGAGGAGAAACCCACTAAGCGCGACCTGACCCGCATGCCCGGTGGGAAACGCCAATCCATAGCGTTTTAATTGATGGCTAAGTTCACGTGCAGTGACGCCAGGACCTATCTGAGCCAAAGAATTATCAGGGTCAACCTGGATTTCACGTAATGCTGAAATATCCAACAGAATACTATTATTACGTAGAAAGCAACCCGAATAGCTGTGCCCTCCTGCACTCACACTGAGCGGATGACGATGTTGATACGCAAAATTTATCGTATCAACGACATCTTCTACGGATTGGGCCCGTACAATCATTTCGGGCATACGTCCAAAATTTCGTTTATTCCAGGCCGATTGTCGCAACCACCCAGGATACTCAGGATGATAGCGTGAACGTACTCGTCCGGCCAGTTGGAGAGTAAAACTACGGTAGGAATCGGCATAACAGTTTGTCTCTTTCATAGATAGCTCCTGTCATGAATTAAATGGATCTTTTCAGCTATTACAATGGAATAGCTTTATTCAGCCGCCCGCTCGTGAGGGTATATAATCGTTCAGGTTGTAGTCCTAACCGTGTTTTGATTTTGGCATTGAGACGACCCGCTTCCAGGCGCTTTAACTGATGAGAAAAGGCATAGCGATAGGCATTGGCAAAAGCCAGTGTATAGGGACTAAACTCCACGTCGTCATAACGCATACCTGCCGACCATAAATGCAAAGTATCCTGTTGTTGGAAACAAATCATTCCCGCTATCAATTCTCCTTCCCGTTCAATCAAATTAAGACGGATAAGATCACCGCAGATTCGAATAAATCGGGCCAGGAGGTCAGCAGGAAAATACCCTGGAGTTCCATGACGAGCTGTTGTTTCCTGGCAAAGTACTGCAAGTTTTTCTAATCGTTTATCAAATGGTGGTGCCAACATCGACAAAGTAGCACCACTACTTTCAAACTTACGGATTTGTCGGCGCATTTCATTCCGGCCTTTATAGGGCAGGTTTTCAATAAAATTTTCAAAATCAATAAAATCAGAGAGTTCTGCATGCCAACGATCTAACATGAAATTGACATTTAAATCGAATGCCCCTGCATGCTGGATTAAAAATGGTTCTTGCACGTTTAGTAAGCCGAAATATCTGGCTCCCTCTATCATTGCCAGGTTGCGCCATCGACAAAATAATGCGTCATACAACTCCAATGAGAGTTTACTACTCGGAATAGTGCTATCAAAACAATGCATCGTATGACTGAAAATCCCATATTCATCACCATGGTCAATAATTCCTGAATTTTCAGCAAAGACTTTAAACGGATCTACAATTGATAACCTTTGTAAATAGGCAGGAACAACCGCGAGTAATTGTCCATGCGTACGAGCAACCAGATAATAAGTTTTTTTTACAGGTAATAACGATGCATTTTCAGAGGCGTTGAGAAATCGCCAATCATAAAATAGCGTTCCATTCCGGCATTGATGAAACTGGTCATATTCAGACTTTGATAACTGACTCAATGATGAATAAACTTCAATAGTTATTTCCATAGTCCTCCACACCATGTATGAATATTTAATGGTTGATTTTATTTCTTGTTGCCCGTGTAACGCCCCTCAACCAGCATCGTATGTGGCTTATCAATATATGATTTCAAATTCATTGTGGATGAAAAATTTTGCGGGTGAGGGACTGTCCATCGAATGTCGGTTAGCCCGGCCATTTCAAAGGCCTCATTCATGCTAGCTTGAGACCAATACCAGGCTGTAATCGTAGTTTTTTTATCACCTTGGGGTAAATGTAAGTAAACCTCACAACCATCTTGATAAGGAATGTCAGCAGAGAGGTTAAAACCATAAGGTACATAATAATCGTGATCGGTAGCATATTGTGGATTTAACGGCAATGTTATTAATCGCCCTTCGGGACGAACTAGCTTAACCATACTATTTGCCATAACATGCAATTGCTCACGATTGCAAGCATAAGGAAGAACATAAATCCCCAATACCAAATCAAACTGATGTTCTAACCCGGGCAATGTTGAAATGTATTCCACGCCTTGAGGATCCATTAATTCCCTTTCCCTCGCATGATCCAACATACCGCCAGCCACGTCGTATCCGACGACGCGTTTAGCCCCAAGAGACTTTAATAATCTGGCGTAATAGCCAGAACCACAACCGAAGTCAAGAACACTTAATCCGGATACATCACCAATATTTTCTAATACCGCAGGTATTTCGATTTCTTTTCTGAATGGCCAATTCATCATATCATCATACAAAGTGGCCAAAGCATCAAATTGGGATATGTGATTACTCATAGGATGTTTAGTACCTCTTACATTTAATCTTTTATCAGGTATAGGTAAAGAACAAAAAAAATACAAATATAAAATTAAATTAAGTATCTAACACGAGAAAAAATATCAAGGGAATTACTTTCATGATAACAGCTTCAATTGAATTAATATTTACTATAAACAATTAATATATAAACATTTAATGATGGCATTACTCTGCATCTTAGTCCACGGCGTGACGGGATGACCAAAAGGTCATTTTAGCAAGGGCGTTATTCCTTCACGGTGCAAGAGTCTGTGAGTAGAGGAGAGTTAAGAGCGTTTAATGAAGAGTAATTATTTGATTTTAAAATAAGTAGCCATTTAGATTGGCTATTTAACGGCGTTTTGAGTTCCGTTGCTCCTCAAACCCCCGTATTCGGCGCCTATTCAAACGGCAGGATCGTTGGGGTCATGGTATTCAAACAGGCCGAGGGCATTAAAGATGCGCATAAGGCCTCACTGACCGGGGTATTTGTTGAACCCGAATTCAGAGGCCAGGGGATCGCCAATGCGCTGCTAAAAGCGGTTATTGATCATGGCTCCAACCAGGTTGAGCAGATACTGCTTACCGTTGTAGCAGACAACGATGCCGCAATTAGCCTCTATAAGCGGTTCGGTTTCGAACCTTATGGCGTGGAGCCTCGTGCGTTGAAGACCGAGCAGGGCTATCTCGACGAAATGCTTATGGTACTTATTTTTCGCCGGTAACGAGCATTAAAACCCCTTGCCCTTCGCTCACCCAGAATTTGGGATCGTGCTATGGTGTTAACGGATTTCAGTAAGGAGTGGCCGATGCCGAGATTTCTCTCTTTGCGCGCAGTACGGCGCGTTGCCCTGACAGGAGTTGTTATGAGCCTTATGTTAAGCAGCACTACCTTGGCCAATTCACTGCCCCTGCTGGCCCCCTCTGCGCTAAAGGGCCACTGGCAATTGAATGACGCCGAAAACAAAGCCGCCGCCTGCGAGGTTGAGTTAAGCGATGAATTGATCGAAGGCACTAACGCCTACCGGTTTACCGCCTCTGCACAATGTCTGCAGCCGCTGGCCCTAGCCGAACTGCCGGTTGCCTGGCGCCCAACGCCGGACGGCATGACGCTGACCAACGCCGACGGCAGCATGGTCGCGTTCCTGGCGCTGACGGCCCCCAAACACTACGAAGTGATAAATCATCATGGCAAGCCGCGCTTTACGCTGACGCCACGCCAATAGTCGGCTTTTCTGGCGTGACGACAGCGTAAAAACCTGTCGTCACGCCACCAACAACCCCATTAACGCACCGCCCGCCAGCACCCACAACGGATGAATACGCTTGCTCATGCTCACCACCGTGGCCAGCAGAATAATCGCTGCCAACGGCCAGCTTGGCGCGGAAGCTTTGGCGATCAGCACTCCACTCGCCGCGACCAAACCGACGGTAACCGGCACCAGGCCACTCTGCACTCTGCGCCGCCAGGGTTTATCCTTGAAGCGTCGCCAGGCCCCCATCACCAGCAGGGTGACTATCGACGACGGGCCGAACTTGGCAACCGAAGAGACCAGCAGCCCGGACCAGCCGGCCACGTGCCAGCCTATCAGCGGCACGATCATCATATTCGGCCCCGGCGCGGCCTGAGCCATAGCGAACAGCGCACTGAACTCCTGCGCGTTCATCCATTGATGAACCTCCACCACCTGGCGCTGCATCTCCGGCAGAATGGTCATGCCGCCACCGAACGCCAGCAGCGACAACTCGGTGAAAATCAATGCCAGTGAGAGCAAGATGGCAATCATGATGGGTTCCTCCACCACAGCAACAGAATGCTCAGCGGTGCCAGCACCAGCATAGTCGGTAATAACGGCAGACGCAGCCAGGCGATGGCAATCAGACTGATCGCCACAATCGCCAGCGACAGCCATTTACCACGCAGCGGTAACAGCATTTTTATCCCGGTGGACAACAGCAAACCGGCCGCCGCCGCTGCCAGCCCGGCAAACACGTGTTGCACATGCGCATCGTTCTGAAAACGGGCGTAGACCACACCTAACCCAACCACAATCGCCGTTGGCGCGCTGATCAGCCCCAGCAACGCGCACAAGGCACCGCGTACCCCGCGAAACTCCATGCCCACGGCCACCGAAAGATTGATCACGTTACCACCTGGCAAAAACTGACACAGGCCCAGCAATTCGGTGAACTGTTCACCGCTTAACCAGCGACGGTCTTCGACCAGCATGTTACGTGCCAGCGGCAGCACGCCGCCAAAACCGATCAGCCCCAGCATCAGAAAGCCCCAAAATAGCTCACCGTTGCCCGGTGGGGACGCCAGTTCGCGGTTTTTTACTGCATCAGATTCAGACATTGCCGCTTCCACATTGCTTTTTATGATGGCTGGTATGATGCGCGCCGCTATGTCATGCTGTCTAATGCATTTCATAAGCAAAAAAGATACCTTTGAGGTATAGCTATGATCGAACTTCGTCGCCTGCGGGCATTCGTTATCGTGGTGGAAGAAGGCAATATCACCCGCGCCGCCGAACGGCTGTTTATTCAGCAGCCCCCGTTAACCCGCCTGTTGCAAGGGCTGGAAGATGAGCTGGGGGTAAAGCTGTTGCAGCGCCTGCCACGCGGCGTGCGCGTCACCGAAGCCGGCAATGTGCTGTTCAATGAAGCTCGTGCCCTGTTGGCACGGGCAGAACATCTGACCGAGGCGGTGCACCGTGCCGCACGGGGCGAACAAGGGCATATCGCCATCGGCTTCACCAGTTCTGCCGCTCTGCACCCGTTTGTGCCCAATCTGCTGCGCTGCTACCGCGAGATCCTGCCGGGTATTACCACCCAGTTGGAAGAGGCAGGCAGCGGTGAGCTATTGGAGGCATTGGTGGATGAGCGCCTTGACGTGGCCTTTGTGCGCTCACCGGTGGGTGGCATTCCAGGGTTGACGATTGAACCGGTGCTGCGTGAATCGATGCTGGTCGCCCTGCCTGTCGGCCACCCGCTGGCCGCCACCAGTGAGCCCCCCCTGCCGCTGGAGGCATTAATCCACGAAGCCTTTATCCTTTATCGTCGGCCTGCGGGTCAGGGTTTATACGACGCTATTCTGGCAGCCTGCCACCGTGCCGGTTTCAGCCCACGCGTGATTCAGGAAGCCCCGCGCCTGCCCGCGACCCTCAGCCTGGTGGGTGCCGGTTTAGGGTTGTCCATCGTGCCTGCCTCGATGCGCCGTTTGGGGGGCGACGGCATTGTCTACCGGGCGATTAACGATCGGGCCCAGCTCAGTGCGCCGCTTTATCTTGCGCTGCGCAACAACCGAACATCGGCCATCATCACGCGTTTTCGCGATTTGGTGGCTGAAGCGGTCAGTGAGCAGCCGTCCGGCTAATCGTTAATCCGCCCATTGAGCTGGCGATTTGATCATCCTCGGCGAAACTTTTTCGGCAAAGCGCTCGATATAAGACATCAGCCAGACGGTGAAAATAATCGGCAGCACCGAACCGGCATAGTCGACCATTCGCCCCACTTTAGCCCATTGATTGAATTAACCGATTAAAATAACACTGACAAAAAAACCTGCCTAAATAAATTAATTCTGTTTATTATTTATTGAACAAAAAACAAAATTAAATTGATACCGCCTGATTATTATTTAACAGTAAAACCAATAATTACAGCCTCTCTCAATTGGTAACAAAAACAAATAAATTATTCGCAACGATCGAAAACTAACAAACTATGATTTAACCGTCGCCAAACATTTTCAACGCGGCAATAACACACCTGCAGTCAATAAAACCAACAGATAAATCCTGCCGGCCTTGCGGCAGGTATTCTATATATTGGAGAAAGTTATATGTTATCGCGTCGTGATATATTAAAGGCCTCTGCGGTCAGCGCAGCAGCAGCCAGCGTAATGGGCGGTATGATTAAATCCGCCAGCGCTGACGATCATCGCAATATTGTCCCGTCCAGTACTTTCCAACCCGCCGCCGATGCACAAAACCTTTATAAATATGTCTTTGCCAACAGCAAAAAACGCAGTCTGCCCAGCGGCTGGGCCAGAGAGGCTACTGTCGAACAATTCCCGATTTCTGAAGGCGTTGCCGGGGTGGATATGACGCTGGAACCGGGCGGCGTACGCGAGCTGCACTGGCACGCCATTGCCGCCGAATGGGCATTTATGCTGGAAGGTCATGCCCGTATCACCATCATCGACCCGGAAGGAAAGTGCGAAATGGCGGACTTCGCCGCCGGGGACGTTTGGTATTTCCCCAAAGGCTACGGGCACTCGATCCAGGCATTGGCGGACGGCGCGCACTTTGTCTTGACCTTTGATAACGGCCATTTTTCCGAGTTTGGTACTTTCAGCATTACCGACTGGGTGGCGCACATGCCCAAAGAAGTGTTGGAAAAAAGCGTCAATATGCCTGCATCAGTATTTTCCAAAGCCAAACAGGGTGAGGCCTATATTGTCGGCGGTGCGGTTCCCCCGCCTCTGCCCCTGCCCAGCAACGACGGCGGTTTGAATAATGCCCCGCTGGCTCACCGTTATGAATTAATGAAACAAAAACCTTTTTTTGAAAATGATGCAGGCAGCGTTCATTTGGTTTCCTCAAAAGAATTCCCCATTTCAACCACCATGACCGGCATTATCGAAATCGTCAAACCCGGTGCCGTGCGGGAATTGCACTGGCATCCCAACGCCAATGAGTGGCAATACTATATTTCCGGTCAGGGCCGCATGACGGTATTCAGTTCACACGGCCATGCGCAGACATCAGAATATGCGCCGACAGACGTCGGTTATGTCCCGCAGGGGTTTGGTCATTACATTGAGAATATGGGCGATGAGGATCTCAAGGTGTTAATCGTACTGGACAACGGTATTTACCAGGATATTTCGCTGTCTGACTGGCTGGCGAAAACCCCGGCCTATCTGCTGGCAGATAACTTCAATAATCAGATTGCCGACTGGCAAGCTCGCCCCAGAGATAAACTGGTGATGTCCCGACGCAAAAGCTGATGGCTAGCGAGGGGGCGTTAACCCCCTCGCCAAAGGTTACTGCTTACGCTGCTCCGCCACCTGTTTGGCGGTCACCTTGCCCTGTTTTTCACCAAACTGGCCCACCACGTAGTTGGCTACCGCAGCCACTTCTTCGTCCGAGTATTGGCTACCAAAGTCCGGCATAAACTCGTGCTGCTCACCAATGCTGATACGCGTACCTTTGAGGATTGCCTGCACCACGCTACGGCCCTGCGGATCGTTAACTGCGGTGCTGCCGACCAGCGAAGCATATTTGCTCTGGCGGCCGGTGCCGTTCCACTGGTGACACCCGCTACAGTCTCCGGCGAACAGCCTGCGGCCCAGTGAGTCTTCCTGCCCACCCGGCAATATCGCACTGGATGACGCCGCACCTTTCGGTTGCAAATTCACCGCACTGGCACTGTCGGTGGCGATCGGCTCGATATTGCGCAGATATTTCACCAGCGCCTGATTGTCCTCCGGCGTCAGGTACTGCAGGCTGTTTTCCACCGCTTCCGCCATCGGGCCGGAAGCGCTGCTGCGCCCTTCCGCATGGCCGGTGGCCAGATATTGCGACAGTTGCTGCTCGCTCCAGCCACCAATACCGGTCTGAGAGTCCGGGGTAATATTGCCGGCGAACCAGCCCTGGATCACTTCACCGCTGAGGTTTTTACTCTGATTAATGCCGAAGCCCAAATTGCGCGGGGTATGGCACTCGCTGCAGTGGCCCAGTGCGGTCGCCAGATAGGCCCCACGGTTCCATTGCTCATCCTGATTGAGGTTCGGCTCGAAGCGTTTTTCGTTGAAGAACGCCAAATTCCAGAATTTCATGCCCCAGCGCTGGTTGAAAGGGAACGACAGGTCGTTTTCCAGATTGGCCTGCTTCACCGGCGGCAGGCTGAACAGGTAGGCCTTGATCGCCAATACGTCGTCACGGCTTAACGCAGTGTAGGAAGTATATGGCATTGCCGGATACAGATTCCCCTGTGGGCCGACGCCTTCACGCACCGCACTCACAAACTGATCGTCACTCCAGTCACCGATCCCGGTTTCCGGGTCGGCAGTAATGTTGGTGCCATAAATGGTTCCGAATGGCAGTTTAAAAGCAAAACCCCCGGCGAAAGGTTTACCGCCAGGTGCGGTGTGGCAGGCCACGCAGTCGGCGGCACGGGCTAGATATTCACCACGGGCCAGCTTATCGTTAATGCTCGCCGGGGCCCCGGCGATAGGGGCCGTCGGCTCGGGGCCGACCGGGCGTAACAGGGTATAAAGCGCGTAGCCTCCCGCTAACACCACTATTGCGACAATCAGCCATAACAGCCATCTCAGGGCGTAGTTCATGGGTTTCTCCCTTAATCCAACGCCTTGGCGGCCTGGTGAATGGCGGCGCGAATGCGCACGTAGGTAGCACAGCGGCAAACGTTGCCACTCATCGCCGCGTCAATATCTGCATCGCTCGGGTTTTTGCTCTGAGCCAGCAGCGCGCTGGCGCTCATGATCTGGCCTGACTGACAGTAGCCGCATTGCACCACGTCCAGATTGACCCAAGCCGCCTGCACCGCTTTGCCCGCCGGCGTCTCGCCAATCGCTTCAATGGTGGTGATTTTCTTGCCCTCGGCGGCAGAGACCGGCGTCATGCAAGAACGCACCGGCACGCCGTCCAGATGGACGGTACAAGCGCCGCACATCGCGATACCACAGCCAAATTTGGTGCCGGTCAGCCCGGCTTCATCACGCAGAAACCACAACAGCGGCATATGCGGGTCGCCATCAAACGTCAGCGGTTGGTCGTTCACGGTTAAAGTTATCATGCTGTTCTCCTTGTCAGACGCTGGCGTCACTGTTGGAACGGTGTAAAGGCAAGCTCAGCGAACTACGGGGCCGCCCGAGCAGTGCCAGAGCATTCCCGACCGCCGGGGCAATGGTCGGCACACCCAGTTCACCCACGCCGGTCGGGGCCTCGGTGGAAGGCACGATAATCACCTCTATTTCCGGCATTTCATCGATACGCAGTGGACGGAAATTGTTGAAGTTGGACTGCTCAACCACCCCGTCTTTTAGCGTAATGTTGCCGTACAGTGCGATGTTCAAACCATAGCCGATGCCGCCTTCAATCTGCGCACGTATCACATCCGGATTGACCGCTACGCCGCAGTCCACCGCACACCACACCTTGTGCACCCGCGGAATGCCCCCTTCGCCGAGCGAGACCTCGGCAATCTGCGCCACCCGGGTATTAAAGGCCTTGGCGACGCCAACCCCCCGCGCCCGGCCATCCACCACCTTCGCGCCCTGCCAGTTGGCCGCTTTCGCCACCGCCCGCAATACGCCGGCCTCACGCGGCGCATCCCCCATCAGGGCCAATCGCCCCTCTACCGGATCCTGCCCGGTTTCCTGCAACAGTTGGTCGATAAAGCTTT
The DNA here is from genome assembly GCF_052691715.1 of Serratia sp. NA_112.1. Taxonomy (NCBI): domain Bacteria; kingdom Pseudomonadati; phylum Pseudomonadota; class Gammaproteobacteria; order Enterobacterales; family Yersiniaceae; genus Serratia; species Serratia sp. NA_112.1. The sequence goes on along the minus strand of NZ_JBQZFO010000005.1, from coordinate 46,499 downwards.
CCACCGCGTGACCGGTGTGGGTACTGGCGACCGATCTCAGTGAGGTAGTGGGTACCTTGCCCGGTACGATATGGGTGTCGCAGCGGAAGCTCTCAAAGGTATAAGGAACGTCGCTGGCGCCTTCGATCATCATCTGATCGACACCGTTGGCCACCAATGCCGTCATCGCACTGTTGAGCGCCCAGGAATGGCCGACGACGGTATCGCTCCAGCCTACCACCTTGCCGCCACGGATCGCCCCGCGTAGCCGGTGCAGGATCATCGGTCGATACCAGCCGTTGCGAATATCATCTTCACGCGTCCACACCACCTTAACCCCATGCCCTGGTCCAATCGCCTTGGCGGCCGCCGCCATGTCTGCGATCAGATCCGGCCCCAGCTTCGGGTTGCCAAGATCGATACGGCGACCAAAGCTGCCACCGGCTAAAATGGTTTCAATTTCTACCTTCTCCGGCGGCAATTGGAACAGGTTGCACAGTTGTTGGTGATCGAGGGTTTGGATCTGGCAGCCATAACGCGCCTTGACGCTTTCACCGTCCCAGAACAGATAGCCGTCCAACGGCTCCATCGGCGCATGGGCCACATACGGGAAGGTGTATTCCGCTTCGATCACTTTGTCGGCTTTATCAAAAACTTCGTCCGGCTGACCGTGGCTTTTCGCCACCGCACCGGGCTTTTGCGCCACCTGGCGGAACTCGGCGAAAATCTGCTCGGTGTTGCGCCGCTCGGCCTGCGAGTCGTCCCACTCCACCTGTAATTTTTCACGCCCCTGGATCGCCGCCCAGGTATTTTTGGCGTACACCGCCACGCCGGTATCGGTCTGCTTCACCGCCACCACGCCCGGCACCGTCAGCGCCCGGCTGGCATCAAATGACGCCACCTTGCCGCCGAAACGCGGCGGTTTTTTGATGGTCACGGTCAGCATATCCGGCTCATGAATGTCCTGAGTGAATTGCGCCGAGCCGTTAGTCTTTGCCAGTGAATCCACCCGGTGCAGGCCGCTGGCCTTACCGATCAGCGTAAAATTGGCGGGATCTTTCAGTGTCAGGGTCGCGGGGTCGGGCGGTGGCAACTGGCTGGCTAACACGGCAAACTCACCGAAGCCTGCTTCACGCCCACTGGCCGCGTGGCGGATCTTACCCGCCTGCACGGTAATTTCCTGCGCCGAGGTTTTCCAGCTTTGCGCGGCGGCCTGAACCAGCATCGCACGCGCCATGGCCCCCATACGACGCATCTGCTCATAGGCATTGGCCACCGAACTGGAACCACCGGTGCCCTGGAAACCGAACGACAGATTTTTATAGACGTTGGTATCAACCGGCGCGGCAACCACCCGCACCTGCAACCAATCGGCGTCCAGCTCTTCGGCGACCAAGGTCGCCATGCCGGTATACACCCCCTGGCCCACCTCGGTATGTTTACTGAGCACCGTGACAATGCCTTCCCGGTCAATCTGCACGAAGGCATTGGCTGCATGAGGATTGTTTTCAGGCGCAGTGGCGGTGTTTGCGCGGGCCAGCGCACCGGTGGACGGCAGATAGGCACCGATCACCAGCGCACTGGCGCCGACGATAAAACGCCGCCGGGTAAGCGGGACTTCGGGTAGATTCATTGCTTATAGCTCCAAAATGCCGATCAACTTTAATCAATGCGGCGAAATCATTCTTTTTATGCCCACCGTCTGCATACACCAGCGCGACGGGCTAATAGTTAGAGTAGCCTATTATTTTCTCTTTCTGGCATTCAGGCGAGGTTTTCCGTTACCGATTCGTGCGGTGTGGTTTGATAGGCAACCCTGGTCAAAGTTGCTCCGTCACGGCCCATAGATTGCACCAAATTGCATCAGGCGGCTGCCTGAACCCGCATCAGCGGCCGGTTTGCGGACTGGTATGGAAATTGCTTCTTCCGAGCATGGCTATAAGGGAGAAGCAGATGAAAGCAATTATTATTGGTGGGGGTATCGGCGGTCTGTGTAGCGCCATCGCATTGCAGCGGGTCGGTATCGACACCGAGGTTTTTGAAGCGGTCAAAACAATCAAACCGGTCGGGGCCGCGATTTCCATCTGGCCCAACGGCGTAAAATGTATTAATTATCTGGGGATGAAAGAACCGCTGCGCGCGCTTGGCGGCCCAATGAACTACATGGCCTATCAGGAATACCTGCACGGCCAGACACTGACCCGCTTTAGCCTGGATCCGCTGATTGCCAGCGTCGGCGAGCGGCCTTACCCGGTGGCCCGTGCCGAGCTACAGGCGATGTTGCTGGACACCTATGGCCGCGACCAGGTGCGCTTTGGCAAACGCGTCAGCGGCATTGAAGAAACGCCGCAAGGCGTGACCGCCTGGTTTGCAGATGGCAGCCAGGCCAGCGGTGATTTTCTGATCGCCGCCGACGGCACTCATTCCGCCATTCGCCCTTATGTGCTGGGCCATGGGGTAGATCGCCGCTACGCCGGTTACGTCAACTGGAACGGGCTAGTAACCATTGACGAGTCCATCGCCCCCGCCGACCAGTGGACCACCTTTGTGGGTGAAGGCAAGCGGGTGTCGTTGATGCCGGTTTCCGATAACCGTTTCTACTATTTCTTCGATGTCCCGCTGCCCACCGGGCTGGCGGAAGACCGCAACAGCGCCCGTGCCGATCTGCAACGTTACTTTGCCGGCTGGGCCGAACCGGTGCAAAAACTGATTGCCGCACTCGATCCCGAAACCATCAACCGCATTGAGATCCATGATATCGAACCTTTTGAACAGCTGGTGCGCGGGCGCGTGGCATTACTGGGCGATGCCGGGCACAGCACCACGCCAGATATTGGCCAGGGCGGCTGTGCGGCGATGGAGGACGCGGTAGTGCTGGCGATTGCCTTACAAACCAACTCGCTCGGCATTGAAGACGCGCTGTTGCGCTATCAGGAAAAACGCAGCCACCGGGTGAAGGATTTGGTGCTGAAGGCGCGCAAGCGCTGTGATGTCACCCACGGTAAAGAGATGGCGATCACCCATGGCTGGTACGAAGAACTGAAAAGTGAAACCGGCGAGCGAATTCTCTCCGGCATGAAAGAAACCATTATGGGCGGGCCGCTGGCCTGACTCTTCCCTTCTTCTGCGGCAAGGCCAGGCTTTGCCGTCAAACACTCAAAAAGAGGCGTAATTTCTTACGCCCCTTGCCATTGCAGTTAACACCGTAGCCTATTACTGGTCTTTGAGGCCGCGGTTAATCAGCATCGGTTCAATGCTTGGTGCTTTGCCACGCCAGTCGACGTACAGTTTTTCCAGATCCTGGCTGTTGCCACGCGACAGCACCATGTCGCGGAAGCGCTGGCCGTTCTCCGCCGTCAGGCCGCCATGTTCGGTAAACCACTGGAAGGCGTCATCCGCCAGCATTTCGGTCCACAGGTAGGCATAGTAACCGGCAGCATAGCCGTTACCCCAGATATGCTTGAAGTAGCTGGAGCGATAGCGCGGCGGTACATAGCTGAGGTCGATCTTGTCCTTCATCAGCGATTCGGCCTCGAACTTGTCCACGTCCTGCTGCGGCTGGTCGGCGCTCAACATATGCCAGTGCATATCCAACAGCGCGGCAGACAGCAGCTCGGTCATGTCATAACCTTTGTTGAACTTGTCGGCTTTTTTGATTTTGTCGACCAGTGCCTGCGGCATGGCTTCACCGGTTTTGTAATGCCTGGCGAAGTGGGCAAAGACTTTCGGATCGCTGGCCCAGTGTTCGTTGAACTGCGAGGGGAACTCAACAAAGTCGCGTGCGGTATTGGTGCCGGACAGACTTGGATACTCCTGATCGGCAAACATGCCGTGCAACGCATGACCAAATTCGTGGAACATGGTGATCACGTCGTCGTATGACAACAGCGCAGGCTGGCCCGCTGCCGGTTTGGTGAAGTTGGCGACGTTGTAAATCACCGGCTTGGTGCCTTTCAGCTTCGATTGTTCGACAAAGTTGCTCATCCAGGCACCACCGCCCTTGTTGTCGCGTTTAAAGAAGTCGGTATAGAACAGCGCCAACGATTTGCCGTCTTTATCGAAGACTTCATACACGCGAACGTCCGGTTGGTAGACCGGGATGTCCTTGCGCTCTTTAAAACTGATGCCATACAGCAGGTTGGCGGCATAAAACACGCCGTTGTTCAGCACGTTATCCAGCTCAAAGTAAGGTTTTATCTGCGATTCATCCAAATCGTATTTGGCTTTGCGCACCTGTTCGGCGTAGAACTGCCAGTCCCAGGCCTCAACCTTGAAACCGCCTTTCTGTTGATCAATCACCCCCTGAATGTCTTTGGCTTCGCGTTCGGCGCGCGCGGTGGCCGCCGGAACGATATTGCGCATAAAGCTCAGCGCCGCATCCGGGGTTTTGGCCATCTGGTTTTGTAGCTTCCAAGCGGCGTAGTTCGGGAAGCCGAGCAACCTGGCCTGCTCGGCGCGAATTTTGGCCAAGCGAGCAATGGTCTGGCGGGTGTCGTTAGCGTCGCCCTTTTCTGCACGGTTCCACGAGGCATCAAACAGCGCTTTGCGAGTTTCGCGGTCTTTCAGACTCTGCAATTCGGGTTGCTGGGTGGTATTTTGCAGCACCAGCAGCCACTGTTTGTCCAGCTTGCGCTCACTGGCCGCCTGGGCCGCCGCCGCCAGCTCACTTTCCGACAGGCCGTCCAGCTTGCCTTTGTCAGCGATCGCCAGTGCGCCATCTTTGGTCGCCGCCAACAGTTTGTTGGAGAACTGGGTGCTCAGCGTTGCCGCTTCCTGGTTCAGGGCCTTGAGTTTGGTTTTATCGGCGTCGGACAGATTGGCCCCCGCCAGCTCAAAGTTCTTATAGGTCACTTCTACCAGTCGGCGAGATTCCGCATCCAGTTTTAACGCATCGCGCTGTTGATAAACCGCCTTGATACGGGCAAACAGCTTGCTGTTGAGCATGATGGCGTCATCCAGCGCCGCCAGTTTCGGCGAGCTTTGCTCATCAAGTTTTTGCAACCCGTCGCTGGTATTGGCCGAGGTCATGGCGCCAAAGACGTTCATCACTCGCGACAGCAACGCGCCGCTTTGTTCCATGGCCACAAAGGTATTTTTAAAATCAGGCTTGGCCGGGTTATTGGCGATCTTCTCCACCTCCTCCAGCTTTTGCTTGATGCCGGCGTCGATCGCCGGGGCGTAGTCGCTTTCTTTGATCAGATTGAACGGCGGCGCCTGGAATGGCAGACGGCTCTGATAGAAGAATGGGTTCTCGTTCTTTTTGTTCTCGTGCTGGTTGGCTTCACCGGTCACGTTAGCCTCCTTAGCCTGGCCGCTTGGCAACGCGCTATGACTCGCGTGCGAGTTGGTTTCTGCTGCCTGTGCCTGCGTGCCCAGCGCCATGCCGATCGCCAGCACCAATGTAGATAAACGCATCAAATCGAAACTCCTCCATGTCCACAGAATAATGTCGCGGAGAGCTCATCTCCCCTTGAGTCACATCCTAGCTTAGGCGCAGTTGGCAGTTTGAGCAAAAACAAGTGATTAACCAGACTTAGTGCAACTCATAGATAAGATTAGCCGCCATAACAGGCAATGATCTCCCCGGCCACCGCTACCGCGATCTCCGCAGGCAGTTTGCCTTTCACGTCCGGCAAACCCAGCGGGCAGCGCATGGCGGCGATCGCCGCTTCGCTGATGCCGCGCTGGCCGAGTTTATATTCAAAACGTTTGCGCTTGGTCAGCGAGCCGATCAGGCCGAAGTAACCGGCATCGCCACGGCGCAAAATCCGTTCCGCCAGCACCAGATCCAGCGCGTGGTCGTGGGTCATGACGATGAAATAACTGCCCGGCGGCATCGCATCGACGATCTCCAGCGGCTCATCGCAAATCTCTTGCCGCACGCCCGGCGGCATCGCCGCAGGGAACTCCGCCGCACGCCCATCGACCCAACGTACCCGGCACGGCAGCGTAGCGAGGATATTCACCAGCGCACGGCCCACATGCCCGGCACCAAACAGGGCAATTTCCGGGCGTGGCGGGATCAAGGATTCGAACAGCACGCTGGTAGTACCGCCACAGCACTGGCCCAACCGCGCCGCCAGCGGGAAACGCTCCAACCGCAGCGTGGCGCTACCCTGTTGCAACATCTCACGCGCAATCGCCAGCGCCTGGAACTCCAGGTGACCGCCGCCAATGGTGTTAACTGCCCGTTCGACAGTCACCAACATTTTGGTGCCACGATTGCGCGGCGTGGAGCCCAACTCATCCACCAGCGTCACCAGTACGCAGGGCTCTCCGCGCCGTCGCAAGTCGGCAAGTGCCTCAATCCACTCGTCCATCGTCGTTCTCCCCCGCCACTTCAGTGACAATGTCACTTGATAGCATCTGCTGTACGCCCCACAGCACCCGCTCCGGCGTGGCCGGTGCATCGATATTGGGCTGCAAACGGTAGTCCGCCAGGCTGGCGACCGCATCCTTGATCGCGCACCAAACCGAAATCCCCAGCATAAACGGCGGCTCGCCCACCGCTTTGGAATGGAACACCGTATCTTCCGGGTTTTTGCGGTTCTCCAACAACGTGACACGCAGATCGGCAGGCACATCGCCAATCGCCGGGATTTTGTAGCTGGCCGGGCCGTTGGTCAGCAGCTTCCCCTGTTCATCCCACACCAGTTCTTCGCAGGTCAGCCAGCCCATGCCCTGCACAAAACCGCCCTCTACCTGGCCGATGTCGATTGCCGGGTTCAGCGAATCGCCCACGTCATGCAGAATATCGGCGCGCAGCAGTTTGTACTCACCGGTCAGGGTGTCGATCAACACTTCTGCGCAGGCTGCACCATAAGCGAAATAATAGAACGGATGACCGCTGGCCTTGTCGCGATCGTAAAAGATCTTCGGTGTGCGGTAGTAACCGGTACTGGCGAGTGAAATTTGGTTGAAATAGGCCTGTTCAACCACCTGTTCGAAGCTGAAATAGCGCTCACCCACCCTGACCTGGCCGTTACTGAAGACAATTTGATCGGCGCGGACCTGGTGCTGTTTGGAAAGCATGTCGATCAGCCGTTGTTTAATGATTAGCGCTGCATTCTCCGCCGCCTTGCCGTTCAAATCGGTGCCGGATGACGCCGCCGTCGGTGACGTGTTCGGCACCTTGCCGGTATCGGTGGCGGTGATCTGAATGCGTTCAATATCCACCTGGAACACTTCGGCGACTATCTGCGCCACCTTGGTGTTCAGCCCCTGGCCCATCTCGGTGCCGCCGTGGTTGAGCTGAATGCTGCCGTCGGTGTAAACCAGCACCAGCGCGCCGGCCTGGTTGAGGAAGCCGGCGGTAAAGGAGATGCCGAATTTCACCGGTGTCAGCGCCAGCCCTTTCTTCAGAATCGGGTTCTCGGCGTTGAAACGGCGGACAGCCTCGCGCCGAGCCGGATAATCCGCGCTGTGTTCCAATTCGGCGGTCATTTCCTGCAGCAGGTTCTGCTCCACCGGCTGATGGTAATGGGTGACGTTGCGTTGCTCCTTGCCGTAATAATTGGTCTTGCGCACCGCCAGCGGATCGAGCGCCAGATAACGCGCGATATGGTCCATTATCTGCTCGATCGCCATCATGCCCTGCGGCCCGCCAAAGCCACGATAAGCGGTGTTGGAAGCGATATGGGTTTTACAGCGGTGGCCGGTTATCAAGACATCTTGCAGGAAATAGGCATTATCGGCGTGAAACATGGCGCGATCGACAATCGAACCGGACAGATCGAGCGAGTAGCCACAGTTACCGGCCAGGCTGATTTTCACCCCATTCAACAGCCCCTGGTCATCAAAACCGACGTCATACTCAATATAAAACGGATGGCGTTTGCCGGTGATCAGCATATCGTCGCGGCGGTTAAGCCGCATTTTGACCGGTCGTCCGGTAAGATGCGCCACCACCGCACACAGGCACGCCGGGCCGGCGGCCTGAGTCTCTTTGCCACCAAAGCCACCGCCCATGCGCCGCGTGTCGATAGTTACCTTGTGCATCGGCAAATTAAGCACCGAGGCCACCAGCTTTTGAATCTCGGTGGGGTTCTGGGTCGATGAATACACCAGCATACCGCCGTCCTCGGCCGGTAGCACCGAGGCAATCTGGGTCTCCAGATAAAAATGCTCCTGGCCACCGACGTGCAGCTCGCCCTGAATGCGGTGCAACGCCTTCGCCAGTGCGCCGTCGGCGTCGCCGCGTCGATGGTAGTGCGCTTCCTGCACCACGAAGCCTTCCCGCAGCGATTGTGCGACGTCCAGCTGTACAGGCAGCTCCTGATAGCTCACTTTGACGGCCTGCGCGGCACGCCAGGCGATCTCCGGATCCGCCGCAGCCACCACCGCAATCACCTGCCCGACGTATTCCACTTGGTCTTTCGCCAGCAGCGGATCGCCGTAGGTTAACGGCGCAATATCCAGTTCACCCGGCACGTCCTGCCAGGTGATCACCCGTACCACACCAGGAAAAACGTAGCAGGCGGACAGATCAAGTTTTACGATGCGCGCATGCGCTTTCTCGCTCAGTTTTGCCGCCAAGTGCAACTGGTTGGGAAACTCCAGCCGGTCGTCGATGTATTGCGCTTCACCGCTGACGTGCTTATCGGCGCTTTCGTGTTTGCGGCTACGGCCCACACCGCTGGTTAGCGATTGACGAAAGCGTTCGGCCAACTGCTGCTGGGTGTATTCGGTGTGTTTGCCATTACTCATGCGTGGTCACCTCGATCGCCAGTTGTGGCGCGGTCAGCGCAATGAAATAGCGGCGCAACAGATTCTGCGCCACCAGCAGGCGATAAGCGCTGCTGGCACGGAAATCACTCAGCGGAGTAAAATCCTGCGCCAACGCCTGAACCGCAAGCTCAACGGTCGCCCGCCGCCACGGCCGCCCTACCAATAGCTGTTCACACAGCTTTGCGCGTTTAGGCGTCGCGGCCATGCCGCCAAAAGCCAAGCGGGCATCGCGGATCGTCCCTTGTTCGAGGGTCAGGTTGAAAGCACCACACACCGCAGAAATATCATCTTCCAGCCGCTTGGAGACTTTCCAGGCACGGAAATCCGCCGGTGCCTGGGCCGGCAGCACGATGTTTTCAATAAACTCCCCCGGCTGCAGCGCGGTCTGGCGATAGTCCAGGAAGAAGTCGCTTAGCGGCAGTTCACGCCGCACGGCACCACAACGCAGCATCAGGCACGCATCCAACGCCAGCAACAGCGGCGCTGCGTCACCAATCGGCGAGGCATTGGCGATATTGCCCCCCAGCGTGCCCTGATTGCGGATCTGCTGCGAAGCAAAACGCGCCAGTAATTCGCCAAAGGCCGGGTGGTAATTGGCCAGCAGCGGATAAAGATCGCTCAATATGACACCGGCCCCCATGATCAGACGGTCGCCTTGCCGGCTCACCTGCTTTAATGCCTCAATCTGGCCAATAGCGATCATCAAGGGTAAATCCTGATGGCGCTGAGTGACTTCCAGTGCCAAATCTGTTCCCCCGGCCAACAGTCTGGCCTGCGGATACTGTTGATAAAGCGCCGCCAGTTCCTCCAGGGTCTGTGGCAACAGACAGCGTTTGCCCGCCGCCGCTAACGGGGTGGCGGCAGGTATTGCCAGCAGGCGTTGGAGCGTTTGCTGTTGATGGTGGTCGAAACTGTCTGGCATTTTGCTGTCGCACGCCTGCTGCGCCGCTGCCAAAATCGGCCGGTAGCCGGTACAGCGGCACAGATTACCGGCCAGTGCCTGCTGTGCCTGTTCGCGATGATAGCTTTCGACGTTCTTTTGCAGGCAAAACATCGACATCACGAAGCCCGGAGTGCAAAAACCGCACTGCGAGCCGTGGCAGTCGACCACCGCCTGCTGTACGCTGTGCAATTCCCCCTGCTGTTTCAGGTCCTCTACGCTGATCAACTGCTTGCCATGCAGCGCGCTGACAAACGTCAGACAGGCATTAACACTGCGATAGCGCAACTGGTCGCCATCCGGCTCTGCCAGCACCACGGTGCAGGCGCCACAATCACCAGAAGCGCAGCCTTCTTTGGTGCCACAGCGACCAAGCTCGCGGCGCAGATAATTAAGCACCGTGGTATTGGGGTCGAGCGCACTTTCATTTTTCAGCGTTTGATTAAGCAGGAACTGGATCATGCGGCCTCCTGCTGCGTAGCCGGTCGATACACCACTTTGCCGTCGACGTAAGTTCGGTAAACGTTGCGGTCATCACCCAGCGTCATCAGCACAAACAGTTGCTCCGCCAGCTCACGGCTGTTTTCATGGCGCAGTTTCTGTAACGGCGATACCGCCGGATCCAGCACCACAAAATCCGCCTCTTTGCCGACCGCGAAATTACCGATTTTGTCATCCAGCGACAGCGCCCGCGCCCCACCCAATGTGGCGTGGTAGAAGGCTTCGCAGGCCGAAAGCTGATAGCGTTGCAGTTGAGCGACCTTGTAGGCCTCACCCAGCGTTTGCAGCATGTTGAAAGTAGTACCTGCGCCAACGTCGGTCCCAATGCCCAGCTTGACCTGCTTGTGCCAGGCCTTTTGCAGATTGAACAGACCGCTGCCAAGGAAAAGGTTGGAGGTCGGGCAAAAAGCGATGGCCGAACCGGAGTGGTGCAGGCAATCCCACTCTTGCTCTTCCAGATGCAGGCAGTGAGCAAACACGCTTCTCTCTCCGGTCAATCCATATTGGTGGTAGACATCCAGGTAACTGCGGTTGTCCGGGAACAGCTCTTTCACCCAGGCGACTTCTTCTAGGTTCTCGCTCAGGTGGGTGTGCAGATAGGTATCCGGAAACTCTTCACGCAACCTTTGTACCTGAGTCAACAGCGCCGGGGTGCAGGTGGGCGCAAAGCGCGGCGTGATGGCATAGCTGAGCCGCTTCCTGCCATGCCAGCGATCGATCAGTTCGCGGGTTTGGCGGTAGCTCTGCTCTGGGGTTTCCAACAGTTCGTCCGGCGCGTTGCGGTCCATCATCACCTTGCCAGCAATCAGTCGCATATTCAGCGCTGCCGCCTGAGCGAACAGTGCTTCAACCGACTGCGGATGTACGGTGCCGAACACCAGCGCCGTGGTGGTGCCGTTGCTTAACAGTTGCTGCAAAAAGAACGCCGACATCTTACCGGAGTGCTGCTCGCAGCAGAATTGGCTTTCCGTCGGGAAGGTGTAATGCTTCAGCCATGCCAGTAGCCGATCGCCGTAGGCACCGATCATTTCGGTTTGCGGATAGTGAATATGGGTATCGATAAAGCCCGGCACGATCAGCTTGTCTGGATAGTGGGTAACCTCAAAATCCGGTGGCAACCACGGTTCCCCCTGCTGCCAAGGGCCAAACCAGACAATGCGGCCTTCATCGAGCAGCAGCAATCCGTCAGGAATCTGTCGCAATTGCTGCTCCAACTGCTGCGGTTGATCGACGCAGGCAGCAATATCGAAAAAATGGCCACGGATAGCCGTGGTGAATGACAGGCTCATTTTGCTTTCCTTCTCTACCGGCCAGCGCACAGCCCCCGGCTGAGTTAATTCAGCCCGAGGAACCCTGGCGGTCTTTTATCGTTCGCAGGTATTAATTTAAGAATAGCAAGCAGCGTGCCAGTTGGTTTTTTATTGGTCATTTTCTTTTTAAAACAAAAATATAAAAACCAATCTCACAATAATCTTATTCAAGAAAAATAAGCAGCAAATAAGCAAACGGTTGCTTTTAAATAGCAACCGTTTGCTTATATTGCGTTAATTGTGAGCCTGCACCAATAGCGGGCAAGAATACAAATCGGGGGAATGAAATTTATTACTTCAATAACACTTCATAACGCGGGTTAAATTCATCAAACAGCGGTAACGCGGCCGCGCCTAATGCGGCGGTATCCGCACCGGTAGTCCCCAATCGAACCCGCAGGCCATCGAGGTATTTGCTGCGCACCGAGCGGTGCAATGGTGCCAGGCGCTTGATCAGCTGCTCTACGATACTTTCCGGCATCAGCCCGCCAATAATCACGGCCTCGGCATCGAACATACACTCGATGATGTTGATCGCCTGGCGTAATGCCGGCACCGCCGTATCAAGCCAGGTGTCGATCTGCGACTGCGGTAACGTCAGCAGGTCTTGCGGCATGGCGCGCATCGGATCCAGCCCACAGCTCTCGTAAGCCGCCTGCAACGAGACATAACGCTCCAGGCACCCCTGGTTGCCGCAGTAGCAGGCCCGTCCGTCCGGTTGCACAATCATGTGGCCGACTTCACCAGCATTGTGCGCATGGCCGGTATAAATTCGGCCATCGGTAAAAATCCCGGCTCCAAGCCCGGTACCGAGATACAAATAAATAAACGAATTAAGCTGCCTGGCCACGCCGTGCAAACGCTCGCCGATAGCGGCCACGGTGGCATCGTTCTCCAGCGTGACCGGCAGGCCACTTTGCGCGTTAAGCTCAGCCACCACATCGATATCTTCCCAACCGTTAAGCGTGGTCGGCCCGACCGATGAGATCCCTTCCACGCCAAACGGCCCCGGCATCACTACGCCGATGCCCAGCATTTTTCTCCAGCTCAGATCCGGCTGCTGGCGCATTTCTTGCAGTACATCACAAATCAGTTTCAAGGTAGCAGCAGGTTGCGGCTTTTGCACCATAATCAGCCGGTGGAAACGAACGCTGCCTGAGAGATCAACCACGATGATCAGCAGTGACTGGTGATCCAGATGGATACCGATGGAATACGCGCTATCTGGATTCAGGGTCAACGGCGTGGCCGGTTGACCTCGCCCGCCGGCACGACGCGGCAGGTGCGAGGAGAGAATACCGGCCTGTTCCAGTTCTGTTGCAATGTTTGAAACGGTTTGCGGCGTCAGTGAGGTCAGCCGGGCAATTTCGGCACGGGTCAGTTCACCGTGCAGGCGGATAGCCTCTATCACTACGCGCCGGTTGTGTGCACGAGCATGTTCAAGGTTAGTGCCGGAAGTCGTCATAACTGCCTATGCAGAAAGGGAAATCGTCTTTGCAGTATGGTGCCCTCCAATAAAGCAATCAAATTGATTTAAGAATCTTTTTAACACCGGAGAACGCACAATGAAAAGCCATACCCTTGCCGCTACGGCAGTCTGTACCCTGTCGCTCCTGGCGCTTAGCCTGTCATTTGCCTATGCCGCCCCGACGCAAATCAACGCGTTGTTTATGACCCAGGCGGCGTACAGCGAAAATGATATCCGTGCCATGACCGCCGATTTTAACAAACAGCACCCGGACATCAGCGTTAACCTGGAGTTCGTTCCTTATGAAGCGCTGCACGATAAAATCGTCGCGGCACGCGGTGCCGGCAGCAACGGCTACGATGTGGTGCTGTTCGACGCCATCTGGCCGGCGGAATTCACCAAGTTCGGCCTTTTGCAGGACGTGACCTCGCGCATCAGCGCCGACGACAGCGCCAATATCTTTGCCGGAGCCATGACCACCGTCACCTATAAGGACAAACGTTGGGGCATGCCGTGGATCCTCGACACCAAATACCTGTATTACAACAAAGCCATGCTGGCCAAGGCCGGGATTGCCGCTCCGCCGAAAACCTGGCAGGAACTGGCGCAGCAGGCAGAAATTATCAAGCAGAAGAACCTGGTCAAATATCCGCTGGTGTGGAGCTGGTCACAGGCCGAGGCACTGGTTTGCGACTACACCACCCTGGTGTCCGCCTATAAGGGCCAGTTTATCCAACAGGGGAAAATTACCTTCTCCAGCCCCGGTTCACTGCAGGCCGTCGACTATATGAAAGCGTCACTGGACAAGGGGCTGACCAATCCAAACTCCCGCGAGTATCTGGAAGAGGATGTGCGCAAAGCGTTTTCCAACGGTGACGCGGCCTTCGCGCTTAACTGGACCTATATGTACAACATGGCCAACGATCCCAAACAAAGCAAAGTGGCCGGTGACGTCGGGATCGTGCCAGCTCCGGGATCGGTGGCAGGTCAGGTCGCTGCGGTTAACGGTTCGATGGGGCTTGGTATCGCCAAGGCCAGCGCCCACCCCGATCAGGCCTGGCAATACATCAGCTATATAACCTCACAGCCGGTGCAGGACAAATACGCCAAACTGAGCCTGCCGATCTGGAAGTCGTCTTACGATGACCCATCGGTGCAGAAGGGTCAGGAGCCGTTGATTGCCGCCGCCAAACAGTCGTTGAACGTGATGCTCTCGCGCCCTGAAACTGCCGATTACTCTCGTTTGTCCAACGGTTTGCAACAGGACTTGCAGCAAATTCTCCAGGGCAAGGTGACGCCGCAGGCCGGGCTGGATGCGGCAACCCAAAGCGCTGCGCGGCTGCGTTAAGCGATGACAATGCTCACTTTACTTCAACGTGAGCGGCGTCAGGCATGGGTGCTGCTGGCACCCATGCTGCTGATGATGCTGCTGTTAACCGCCTGGCCGCTGGCTCGGACCCTGTGGCTGAGCTTTACCGATGCGGCGCTGGTGAGCGACGGCGTTACGCCGGCCTGGGTCGGTACGGATAACTTTTTCTACGCGCTGACCGACCCGGATTTCCAGGCCGCACTGGGGCGCACGCTGTATTTCACCCTGGTTTCGGTGGCGTTCGAAGGGGTGATCGGCGTACTGGTGGCGCTGCTGCTTAACCAAAAGTTCCACGGCCGTAATGTTCTGCGGGTATTGGTTATTTTGCCCTGGGCGCTTCCCACCATCGTCAACGCTACGATGTGGCGGCTGAACTTCAACCCGGATTACGGCAGCATCAACGCGCTGTTAACCCAGCTTGGGGTGATTGACCACTACCGCAGCTGGCTGGGCGACCCTGCCTCGGCGCTTAACGCAGTGATGCTGGCGGATATTTGGAAAAACTACCCGCTGATTACCCTGCTGACGCTGGCGGCGTTGCAATCAATCCCGGACGATTTGTACGAAGCCGCGCGACTGGACGGTGCCTCTGCCTGGCGACGCTTCCGGGCCATCACCCTGCCCGCCATTCTGGCCCCGCTGGCGGTGGCGCTGGTGCTGCGAACCATTGATGCCTTCAAGGTGTTCGACATCATTTACGTGATGACGCGCGGCGGGCCGATGGACAGTACCAAGACCCTCAGCTTCTTCGTTTACCAAGAGTCGTTCAGCTATCTGCGGGCCGGCAGCGGCGCAGCCTATGCGGTGTTGATGACCTTGCTATGCGGCCTGTTGATCGCGTTGTACA
This sequence comes from Serratia sp. NA_112.1, assembly GCF_052691715.1. Taxonomy (NCBI): domain Bacteria; kingdom Pseudomonadati; phylum Pseudomonadota; class Gammaproteobacteria; order Enterobacterales; family Yersiniaceae; genus Serratia; species Serratia sp. NA_112.1. The sequence goes on along the minus strand of NZ_JBQZFO010000005.1, from coordinate 31,358 downwards.
TGCTGATGCTGTTCCGCCAGCGCAGAAGGAGCCTCGCCGATGAAGCGTAAAATCCGCCTGATATTGCGTTACAGTGCCGCGCTGCTGCTGGCTGTGTCGATCCTGGCGCCAATGCTATGGCTGTTTCTGATGAGCGTCAGTTCCTCGGCCGATCTGACCCGCGTGCCGCTGGAATGGTTGCCGCACCATTGGGACTTTTCGCGCTACGGCAGCCTGTTGTCACTGCAGCCCGGCCAGCCGGGGACATTGTTCTTGCATGCGCTGTTCAACAGCCTGCTGGTGGCCTGCGGCGCTACTCTGATTTCACTGTTGTTGGCGATCCCGGCGGCATTCAGCTTCTCGCGTTATCCGGGGCGTGACGGTTGGTTGTTCGCCAGCCTGGCGATTTATATGGTGCCCCCGGTGGCCTTTGTGCTGCCGCTGTACTTTATTTTGCAGCACTTGGCGCTGCTGAACACCCATATCGGTCTGGTACTGGTCTACTGCTCGCTGATCCTGCCGTTCCTCACCTGGATGCTGAAAAACCAGTTCGATGCCCTGCCGATAGATATTGAACAGGCCGCGCGGCTGGACGGACTGCGTCAGTGGCAGGTGCTGCTGCGCATTACCCTGCCCTTGGCCAAACCGGCACTGGGCGCTTCTGCGCTGTTTGGCTGGCTGCTGGCCTGGGACGAATTTTTCTACGCGCTGCTGTTCACCAGCAATATTCAGGCGCAGACGCTGCCGGTGACCATCGCCGGTTTCACCGCCGGGCGCGCCACCGATGACGGGTTGATCGCCGCCGTCGGCATCCTGGCCGCCATTCCACCACTTTTCATTGCCATCTGGCTGCAAAAAACGCTGGTTAGCGGCTTAACCAGCGGCGGCAGTAAAGGCTAATTTTATTCAGGGAAATTAACATGATGAGCACCAACACCCGGCCCACGCTGTACGTGGTGGGTAATATCAACGTCGATGTGATCATGAGTACTTTGCAGCAGTGGCCGCAAAAAGGCACCGAGGCGATGCTGGATCACAGCGAACTGCGTCCCGGCGGTTCGGCCGGTAACTGCGCGCTGGCACTGGCGGCGCTGGAAACCCCTTACCGGCTGGTGGCCAATCAGGGCAACGACTATTTCAGCCCGTGGCTGGCGCAGCTGTTCCCGGAAAGCTCGCTGTACTGGCCGACCTACAGTTGCGAAACCTCGCTGACCTTCGGTGTCACACACCCCGACAACGAGCGCACCTTTTTCAGCAATCAGGGCCATATCACCCGCCTGAGTCAGGACGATGTATTGCATCAAATCCCGCTGCTTGCGGGTAATGGTGACACCATTTTGCTATGCGGCACCTTCCTGTGTACTTCCCTGTTGGCGGAATACCCGGCACTGCTGCAAACCCTGCGCCAACGCGGCTATCGCATTGCGGTTGATACCGGCTGGCCACCGCAGGGCTGGAGCGATGAGCTGCGTGGGCAAATCGCCGACTGGCTGCCGTTCTGCGACATCCTGTTACTCAATGAAGTGGAAACCTGTGGCATGGCAGGTCATGAAGATTTGTACACCGCCGCCCGTACTCTGAACCGGCAACAACCGGCCGACGCCGCCTGCGTGGTGAAATGCGGCCCGGACGGCGCACGCATGTGGTGCGGCGAACGGCAGTTGCAGGCGGCGGCACACCCGATCAAGGTAGTCGACACCATAGGTGCCGGCGACAGTTTTAACGCCGGTTTCCTGAGCGCTTGCCTGCACGGTCATTCGGCTGCGGTAGCGCTGCGCTGGGGCATTCGCGCCGCCAGCCACGCCATCAGCAGTTCGCCACGCCAGTATTTGGACTGGAACACCCTGAAAACCTGCGCCGGAGAAATGCTCTGATGGCAAGTGTCGAACTGGTAAAAGTCGCCAAATACTATGGCAAGCAGCGGGTGCTGAATCCGTTGGATCTGACCATCCCCGACGGCAGCTTTACCGTGCTGGTTGGCCCGTCCGGCTGCGGCAAGTCCACGCTGCTGCGCCTGCTGGCTGGGCTCGATACGCTGTCCGAAGGAGCTATCCTGCTGGATAAGCAAAAAATTAACGATCTGGATCCGGCCGATCGCGATATTGCCATGGTGTTCCAGAGCTATGCGCTCTACCCACACCTGACGGTAGCGGAAAACATGGCGTTCCACATGCAGGTGATGAAGGTCGCCAAAAGCGAACAACAGGCCAAGGTCCTGCAGGCAGCGCGCATTTTGGCAATCGACCATCTTTTACAACGCTACCCGAAAGAATTGTCCGGTGGCCAACGCCAGCGAGTAGCAATGGGGCGTGCCATGGTGCGGAACCCGAAAGTGTTTTTATTCGATGAACCGCTGTCCAACCTCGACGCCCAGTTGCGGATGGAGCTGCGCGCCGAGATTAAATCACTTCATCAGCAGTTCAAAACCACCACGGTGTACGTTACCCATGACCAGATCGAAGCGATGACGCTGGCCAACCAGATCGTGGTGATGAAAGACGGCAATATCGTGCAACAAGGCAAGCCGCTGGAGATCTACGATGCGCCCGCCAACACCTTTGTGGCGCGTTTTATCGGCTCACCGCCAATGAATCTGTTGGAGGGTATCGTTACGCCACGCGACGACCGGCCCGGCGTGACCTGCGGTGAATTGTGGCTGCCGCTGCCGGCCAAATGGCGATTGGCGACGCCCGGCAGCCAGGTGATCCTCGGGCTGCGGCCGCACGATTTCTATTTGGTCGATGTCAGCGAACAACCTGTCGCCACCTTGCGCCTGATGGAGATCACCGGCGATGTCAGCCTGCTGCACCTGACCTGGGGCGGTTACCGCCTACATGTGCAACTCAGCGGACGGGTTAATGCCAAGAGCGGGCAGCCGCTGTGGCTGGCGCCCAACACGGAGGCCATCCACCTGTTCGATGCCGCAACAGGGCAACGACTGAATGAGAATTGAAGCCAGTAAACACCCCAGCGGGCGCCATCAGTGCGCCCGCTAATAATCACTCCCTTAACCTCTTTTTAACCTCTGTGTGATGCGCTATGCTCCAAAACTCTGCCAGCGTTAACATTTTTGAAACGAGGTTGCTGTCATGCCTGCCTGCTGTTTTTGCTCCACCCGGTGCGCTCTGTCATGAGCTTGCTTTCACGCGCCAGCGCGCTACCGCTTCTGGTGGCGGGTGCCTTCTTTATGGAAAACCTCGACGGTACGGTGATTGTTACCGCCATGCCGCAGATGGCGACGGCCTTCGGCGTGAGGCCGGTGGACATGAACATTGGTATCTCGGCTTACATTCTGACGCTGACGGTGTTTATTCCTGCCAGTGGCTGGATTGCCAACCGCTTCGGTGCCCGCAATATCTTTGCCGCCGCGGTGCTGATTTTTACCCTGGCATCGGTGCTGTGCGCCACCAGCGTTAACCTGCCCACCTTCACTGCCGCCCGTATTCTGCAAGGCTTCGGCGGTGCGCTGATGGTGCCGGTGGGTCGCCTGGTGGTGTTACGCAACACCGCCAAACCGGATCTGATCAAAGCTATTGCTACCATCACCTGGCCGGGATTGGTGGCCCCGATCCTCGGCCCGCCGGTCGGCGGTTTTATTACCACTTACGCCTCATGGCACTGGATCTTTCTTCTCAATGTGCCGCTGGGTATCGCCGCCTTGTGGTTGGCCTGGCGGCTGATCCCGCCGGAAGCGCCGCAGAAAGGTGTGCCTTTTGACGCACTCGGTTTTGTGCTAACCGGCATCGCCTGCTTTGGCCTGATGTTCGGTCTGGACTTGATCAACCACCCGCAACTGCCCTGGCTGGTGCCTGCGCTGTGTATTATTGGCAGTCTGGCATTAGGCGCACTGGCGGTTCGTCACGCCAAACGCACTGACTACCCGCTGATCAATCTGTGGGCGATGCGAATAAAAAGTTACGCCGTCACCATTTGGGGCGGCACGCTGTTCCGCATCGCCATTGGTGCCGTGCCCTTCCTGCTGCCGCTGTTGTTCCAGATCGGTTTTGGCCTGAACGCCTTCGATGCCGGGCTGCTGGTACTCGCGGTATTTGCCGGGAATCTGGTGATGAAGCCATTTACTTCGGCGGTGCTGTACCGTTTTCGCTTTCGCACCACGCTGGTGGTCAATGGCTTGTTAAACGCCGCCACTATTTTCGCCTGTGCGCTGTTGACGCCACAGACTCCGACCTGGCTGATTCTGGCGCTGCTGTTCGTCAGCGGGCTGACGCGCTCCATGCAGTTCACCGCGCTCAATACGCTGGCATTTTCCGAAGTGCCGCAGCCGCAGATGAACGGTGCCAATACCCTGTTCAATGTGTCGCAGCAAATGGGCAGCGGGTTGGGGATCGCCATTGGTGCGCTGGCGCTGCGGTTGGCGGAGATGTTGATGCCGCAATCGGGCGAACGCATCCCCTTGGTCGATTTCCAGTGGGCGTTTGTGGTCATCGGCGTGATTGCCCTGCTGGCCGTGGTTGACTGCTTTACCCTGAATGCCAATGCCGGCAGCGAGGTTCGCCAGAGAAAACCCGCCGCCACGCTGCCAAACTCACCCCAACGATTGCAGAAATAAGTCGCATCTGCCGCCAATCAACGTAATATCAATGATCCGCCCCGTTTCACCGGTGCGGATTTTTTGCCGTTTTGGCCTGAAAAGCGAGGTAATAATAATGATTCACAGTGACCTTTCTCAGTGCCGCGTTAACACCGACCGGTTGTTGATTGCCCCATTTACCGCAGCAGACGCCGACGATGTCTACCAGGCGATCACCCCTACCTTGACGCGCTTTATGAACTTTGAGCCAGAGGAGTCGCCGGAAGCCTTTGCCAACGTTTGGCAAACCTGGCTGCCGCTGATACGCGAAGGTGAGGAAATGATTTACATCGCCCGCCTGCGCGCTACCAAACAGTTTGTCGGTATGGGCGGCGTGCACGACTTGTACAACACCACGCCTGAACTGGGCATCTGGGTGAAAGAGAACCTGCACGGCAAAGGCTATGGGCGCGAGATCGTTCACGCCATGGCGGTGTGGGCAAGCGAACGTTACCATCCGCGCCACTTTATCTACCCGGTGGCGGAACAGAATATGCCTAGCCGACGTATCGCCGAATCTCTGGGCGGTGTAGTGGCCGGCCGACGCGAAAACACCAAATACGACTGCGTGGTCTATCACATCCCTTCGCAGTTATAACTGCAATTTCCAGGGCCGGATCTACCGGCCCACAGTTCGCCATCACCCATGTCAACTGTTCAAAAAACCGTCCACCTGGCAACAGCAATGGCGGTTTTTCGGCGTGGATGCCGATAACCACTGCCACTTGAAGTAGGATTATGCTAATGCTAGTAGCATTCAGGTTAAAAACAGTTGAGGAACAGCAACATGATCATTTTTGTCACGGGTGCCACATCCGGATTTGGTGAGGCCATTACACGGCGTTTTATCCGCGAAGGCCATCAGGTGATTGCCTCCGGCCGTCGTATCGAACGTCTGGAAGAGTTGAAAGACGAACTGGGTGAAGCACTGCATATCGTCCGCCTCGACGTGCGTAACCGCGCGGCCATTCAGCAGGTGATTGATGAGCTGCCTGCAGCACTGCGCCACATTGACATACTGGTCAATAACGCCGGGCTGGCGTTGGGTCTGGAGCCGGCGCACAAGGCCAACGCCGACGACTGGGAAACCATGATCGACACTAACACCAAAGGCCTGGTGAACATGACCCGCGCCCTGCTGCCGGACATGATCGAACGTAATATTGGCCATGTAATCAATATCGGCTCGGTCGCAGCCAACTGGCCGTATGCCGGTGGCAACGTTTATGGTGCGACCAAAGCCTTTGTCAAACAGTTCAGCCTCGGCCTGCGTGCCGACCTGCATGGTACCCGCATCCGTGTGACCGATATTGAACCGGGCCTGGTGGGCGGCACTGAATTTTCCAACGTGCGCTTCAAGGGCGACGACGGCAAGGTGGATAAGGTCTATGACGGTGCCAATGCGCTGACGCCGGAGGACATCGCCGAGTCGGTGTTCTGGGTGGCAACCCTGCCGGCCCACGTCAACATTAACTCGCTGGAAATCATGCCGGTCAGCCAATCCTTTGCCGGGTTGAATATCCACCGCGAGTCTTAATCCTGAGCGGCAGGGCCTGTCCCTGCCGTCGTTTCTCAGGCCGCACGCCAGCCGGAAACGATAATCAACATCCCCGCCAGGGCCACACCGGCCCCCAACCAGTCCAGCGCTGATAGTTTCACTCCGTCCACTACCCGCAGCCACAGTAACGCCGTCGCCACATAGACCCCACCATAGGCTGCGTAGACCCGCCCACTGGCCGCCGGGTGCAGCGTCAACAACCAGACAAACAGCATCAGACTGGCCGCTGCCGGTAACAGTAACCAGGCACTGGCGCTTTTTTTCAGCCACAAATAGGGCAAGAAACAGCCGATGATCTCGGCCAGTGCGGTGGCGAAAAATAACAGGGTGGTCTTTAACATGGGGGAAATTTTCTCTCCGTAAACTAAACAAAGCTGTGCTTGACTGGTGCAGTCCGACAGCGCGATGGTATATTTATTAACACGCCTGCGGGCGCGGCAAAGCCAGTGTTGCCGTTATCAGGCAACACTAACTCATAAGGATGAAACGATGAAAACACTTTCGACTCAACGACTGCTGCGCGGGATGCTGCCGGTCGCCATGCTGATGCTGATGGGGGCCTGGCAGGCTCCGGTGCTGGCCGCCAGCTGCACTCAGGGCAGCACTTGCGTTACCGTCGATGGCAGCAACAGCGGTGCCATGAGCACCGAAGCGGCGCGTCAGAGCAAACAGCAGTTTAACGATACCAAATCCCTGCGTAATAAGGTTAACACCCGCGTGGAGAAAGAGTTCGACAAAGTAGACAAGGCGATTGACAGCGAAGAGCGCTGCGATGATAGCCTGAACGTTAACGCTTATTGGGAACCCAACACCCGTAAATGTCTGGATCGCCAGACCGGTCGTCAGATTAATCCTTAATCTGGTCGCAGCAAGTCGGTGGCCGTGACTCTTCGCCACCGTTGCTGCTATCCTGACAAAGGAAGCTCATTTACAAATAAGGACGAATGGATGAAAAAAGCGTTTATCTTGGGGGCACTGCTGATGGCCACTGCGCCGTTGGCCGCCCTGGCCTCATGCGAAAGCGTGAAGGCAGACATTTCGCAGAAAATCGTCAAAAACGGCGTACCTGAGTCTGGTTTCAAACTGGATATCGTACCGAACGATCAGGCCCAACAGGCCGGCGGTCTGGTCGTTGGCCACTGCGAAAACGACACGCAGAAAATTGTTTATACTCGCCTTGGCAACGGCGATGACAACGGTGACGCGGCTCAGACCGGCACCAGCCAGGATACGAAAACCTCGCAATAATTACTGTTTAGGGCGCTCTGTGCGCCCTTCCCCTTTAAGCCTGTTCTGCCTCTTCTCCTTCACCCTGTGGTCTGTGCCGCGCAGGGATCAGCATCGCCGCCGCCAGTGCCAGCAATGACAACAGTGCGGAAACCAAAAACACCCAATGCAACGAAGCGGCAACCTGCTGCGTCATGTTCGCCAGTAGCTCTGGCGTCATCGCAGTACGCGCAGCCGGTTCCATCAATTGCTGTACCGGATCGGTCGTTTGCGGCAAACGAAGCTGCAGGTTGATATTCAGCGTCGCACCTAAAATAGCAGTACCAATGGCCGAGCCCATCATCCGGGTAAACACCGTGCAGGCGGTGGCAATGCCACGGATACTGTGGTGAGCCGCGTTCTGCACCGAAACCAGAAACGTGGTGTTGCATAACCCCATACCGGCACCGACCATAAACGCCGCTACCCGTCCCCACAATAAGCCGCTGGTCGGCTGCAGCAACAACAGAATCAGGCCGCCGGCCAGTAATAACAACGCCCCCAGTAGCGCCGTGGTGCGATAAGACGTCATCAGCATCAGTCGGCCGCTGAAGGTACTGGCCAACGGCCAGCCAATCGACATCAGCGCCAGCGTGGTACCGGCTTCCAAAGGGGTTCCGCCCATCACGCCCTGAATAAAGGTCGGCAGAAAGGCACTGATACCCATCATCGCCGCGCCAATCACCAGACCGCCAATATTACCGGCGACAATCACCCGGCTTTGCCATAACGCCAACGGAAACAGTGGCTCCGGCGCTCGCCGTTCCTGACGGATCAGCAACCTCAGCGAAACGGCCGCCAACGCCAACAACGGCAGCACCCACCAACCGAGGTTTTCGGCCTGCAGCAGTGACAGCAACAGCGCGGTAACAAACAGCGTCAGCCAGGCGGTCCCCGCCAGATCTAGCGCGTGTTTACGCACCTGTTGGCGAGAAGGCAGATAACGAGCCAGGAAAAACATCGCCAGCAGACCGATCGGCAAGTTGACCCAGAATACCAGCGCCCAGGGCAAGTGCTGGACGATAAACGCCCCCAGCAACGGCCCAATAATCGCTGATACACCCCAAACGCTGGAAATATAGCCCATCACCTTGGGCCGCTCGGTAGGGCTGTAGATATCACCAATAATGGTGGTCGCTGTTGGCATAATCGCCCCGGCCCCCAGCCCCTGCAACAGCCGAAAACCAATCAGCCAGTACATGTTCGGCGAGAAACCGCACAGTACCGACCCCAGTAAAAACAACGACGCGCCAAAGAAAAACACCCGTTTGCGCCCCAGCAGGTCCGCCAACCGACCATAAATGGGAATGGTGATGGCCTGCGCCAAAAGATAGACCGCGAATACCCAACCCAGCAGGGAAAAGCCGCCAAGATCGCCGATGATGGTTGGCATCGCCGTGGCGACAATGGTCGCCTCTATGGCCGACATGAACATCGCCAACATGCAGGCAATCAGGATTAAGGGGCGATGAGCGATTGGAGCAGGTGTGTCGTTATTTGTCATAGCGTTATTACAAACCGTGGATTCTTGTTTGCCTTAAATTATACCAGCCGAATTAGAGCTTTCCGTTACCGGTGTCTATTTCCCTGTTTTTACAGGCGATAAACGCACCATTTGAACTAAGCGTGACGGTGTAACAAAAATTCCACTCGTGGCTCGCCGCAACGAGCAAACCGCGATGCTGCTGGCGAATCTGTAAATATTCACTGGCCTTCGGCCGGGCCGGCAAGCACAATGTTCAGCTGAACCTTTCATTTTTCTCACGATTTTACTGACGCATGAAACGATTGGTCCACCTGCACCACTATCGCGCCCTGCTGCGCCGCCTGTTTATCGCCATCTTTCTTGGTATTGCCGCTGCGTTGGTGGTCTGGCTGTTTCACCGAGCGATGCTCGGGCTGGAATGGTTACTGCTCGATCACGAAGAAGGTAGCCTGGTGGCCGCCGCCGCTGCGTTACCTGGCTGGCGTAGAGCGTTAACCCCGGCGTTGGGTGGGCTGGCGGCCGGCCTGTTATTGTGGGTTTATCAGCGCTATCAGCACCAGCGACAGGTTGCCCCAACCGACTATATGGAAGCGATTGAAACCGGTGATGGCCGCCTGGACGTTAGCGCCAGCCTGGTGAAATGCCTGGCCTCACTGCTGGTGGTCTCCAGCGGCAGCGCTATCGGCCGCGAAGGCGCGATGATCCTGCTGGCGGCATTGGTAGGCTCCGTCTTTGCCCAGCGCTTCACCCATGAGAAAGAGTGGAAGCTGTGGGTGGCCTGCGGTGCCGCAGCCGGTATGGCCAGCGCTTATCATGCCCCATTGGCCGGCAGTCTGTTTATCGCCGAAATTCTGTTTGGCACCCTGATGCTGGCCTCATTGGGGCCGGTGGTGATTGCCGCCGTCAGCGCCCTGCTGGTGACCAATTTGCTCAACGGCGGTCAGGCGCCGCTGTATCTGGTAGAACCGCTGCCTGCCCCTTGGCCGGTGCAATATCTGTTGATGGCGCTACTCGGCGTTTTGGCCGGGGTCTGTGGCCCGTTGTTCCTGTGGGCAATGTCTTCTTCCGGTCGTGCATTCCGTTCGCTACGGCTAAAACCGCCGCTGCAATTGGCATTAGGTGGACTGATTGTCGGGCTGCTGTCGCTGCTGTTTCCTGAGGTATGGGGCAATGGCTACAGCGTGGTGCAGTCGCTGCTCAGTGCGCCGCCCGGCGTATTGCTGGTAGGCGCCATTCTGATCTGCAAGTTGCTGGCGGTGCTCGCCAGCAGTGGCTCCGGTGCGCCTGGCGGTGTGTTCACGCCAACGTTGTTTGTCGGGGCGGCGCTCGGCTCGCTAGTTGGGCAACTCTGCACCATCTGGCCGGAGCTGGGCAGTGCGGTACCGATTCTGATGGCGTTAACCGGCATGGCAACGCTGTTGGCGGCCACCACCCACGCGCCGATTATGGCAGCGCTGATGGTGTTCGAAATGACCGGGGAATATACCCTGCTACCGGGTATTTTGTTGGCCTGTGTGATCGCCACCACCGTCTCACGCGGCTTACGTTCGGTGTCGGTCTATCACAATGCCTAGCGGTTTAGCAGTGGCGAGATATCCAGATAGCGCGCCAGTTCACGCTGTTCGGCACGTGGCAGATAAGGGATTTCACCCAGCAGCGGCGCAGGAATGCGTTGCTGCATCGCATCGATAGTTTCGGCGTAGTGTGCCAGCCCCGGATTGATGCGGTTCGCAACCCAGCCCAGCAGCGGCAAACCGTCATTTATGATCGCCTGCGCCGTTAATAAAGCGTGGCTGACGCAGCCCAGTTTGATCCCCACCACCAGCACCACCGGCAGTTGTTCCTGAATGACCCATTCGGCGTAAGGCCGCATATCGTTCATCAATACGCGCCAGCCGCCGCTCCCTTCTACCACCACGGTATCGGCTTTGGTGAACAAATGTTGTAGCCCACTGCTCATCACGCCGTAGTCGGTATCCTTGGTAGATTGCGCGTGAAAGACCTCTTCCAGACAGGTAATGGGATTAATTTCCTGGTACGACAGCGCCATGGTCGAAGATGCCTGCAACACCAAAGCGTCTTTATTGCGAAGGCCTTCGCTGGTTTCCTGACAGCGCGTAGCGACAGGTTTGTAGCCGGCCACAGAACGGCCCTGCGCAGCAAGCGCCTGTAATAAAGCGCGGGAAACCACGGTTTTACCGACATCGGTATCCGTACCTGTAACAAATAAACGCGTTAACATGAATTAATTGCCCCGAGATGCACCGTTAACCAAAAAGTCGCCAAGAATGTGGCGAAAGCGACGAACGGGAAAAGTCTAGAGGATGCCGGGGAGACGGGGCTTGAGGTAGCTCAACCTTTTGTCGTTAAACGATAAGAATTACTGATTGGTGAAAGGCTGTGCCCCATGATTGACCGTGGCACCGTCGCAGCCCCAAAAAACCGTAATCAAGGCGGAGGATGCTGGGCATAGCGGGTCTACGTTCAAGGCCGACAACGCAGAGTACGGCTTTTTGGGGCGCAGCCTACCCTTGCAGCAACTGCACCAGCAGCGAACCATTGTATAACGCTTCTTTCACCAGTGCCGCGCCGGGCATGGTGCCTTTATTGAAGAACTGAGTGGGCTCCACCTGAATCTGCTCACTGTAGGCCGGTAGCGATTGCTGACGTATACAGGAGGCAATGGCCGGATGTAGAATTTCTGCCGCCCGGTTCAGCGGGGAACCGACCAGGATTTTTTCCGGATTGAACAGGTTAACCATGATCGCCAGGATGCGGCCCACGCTGTGCCCCACCCCAAGGATAATGTCTTTCGCCAGTTGGTCGCCCGCCAGCGCCGCATCACACAGAGACTCGACCGTCAACGGTGCCCCGTGCAGGCTGGAGCTCATTGAGCTTCCGAGGCGCGCACGAGCAATTTCCAGCATATTTTCGATGCTGGCGACGGTTTCCAAGCAACCGTGATTGCCGCAGTAACAGCGTTTGCCGTAAGGATCGACCTGGGTATGGCCAATCTCGACCACGCTGCGGCTACCGGCATGCAGCACCCTGCCACCGGTGATCACCCCAGCGCCAACGTTGTGGTCGATCACCACCTGAATCACGTTTTGGCTGCCGCGCGAAGCGCCGTATAAGGCTTCGGCCATGGTCCAGGCGCTGATGTCGTGTTGCAGGTAAACCGGCAGACCGGTACGCGTTTCCAACGCCGGGCCTAATGGCATATCTTCGACATCGTAAAACGGCATACGGTGTACCACGCCGGAAATCGCGTCAACCATGCCCGGCAGCGTAATGGCGATCGCCGTCAGGCGTTCAAGCTTGCTTTGATGGCGGATAAAGAACTGGTCGACTTCAGCAAGAATGCGTTTTAACAGTGGGTCGGGGTGTTCAGCGGCCAGTGGCAACAACTCCTCCACCACCAGTTTGCTGCTGATATCGCGCAGCGCCAGCGTAATGGTGCCACGGCTGATACGGGCGGAAAGGTAGTGCCAGGCTTCGGTGTCCAGCACCAGCCCAACCGCCGGACGACCACGGCTGCCGACTTCCTGGAACTCGGTTTCTTTAACCAGATGGGCTTCCAGCAGTTCACGGACGATTTTGGTGATACTGGCGGGAGCGAGCTGCGCCCGTTTTGACAGTTCGATGCGCGAAATTGGGCCCAGTTGATCGATTAGCCGATAAACTGCCCCTGCATTTGTTTGCTTGATTTGATCGATATGCCCAGGCTGCCCAACCGCAATCACAAACCTGCTCCTACTATTTTTCGCGCTTCTAAATAAAGACTATCGGCTATGGTGGGGCTTTTGTAATACAGCGTCAACTATTTGATTCGTTATGTGATTTGCTGCACAAATTCACCCTACTTTGCCTGCGGATTGCGTTTTATTTACCCAGTTGGCTTTCAGGGTAACAGTAACGCCATCAGGGACTTGGCCGCAGCTGTCAGGGGGCGTTGGCGATGATGTACCAACCAAACTTCGGTCGTCGCCTCAGGTTCCGCCAGCAGTAAATATTGCACCCCGTCGATTTTAACCCGTGCGAAAGACGCCGGCAGAATCGAGATGCCCAATCCGGAGGAAACCAGGCCGATAATGGTCATCGCCTCACCGACTTCCTGGGTGATATAAGGGGTGATCCCCGCTTTGGCCAACAGCGACAAAATCTCGTCATGCAGCGCGGTTCCCACTTCACGGGAGAAAAAAACAAAAGGTTCTTCCGCCAGATGGTGGAAGCGTAACGTACCGGGTGCCACATGGGTTAACGGATGCCCTTCCGGTACCACCGCCACCAGGGGTTCACACAGTAAAAGCTGATGCTTTAACACGTCCGGTAAGCGGGTGTTGCGCATCACGCCCAGATCCAGCTCGCCATTGAGTAAGGGTTCAATCTGCTGCTTGGTGTTCACTTCACGCATCTTGATATGCACCTGTGAGTGCTGCTGACGAAAAGCTCGCAGACTGCGCGATACCACGCTGATAAAGGGGGCCGACGAGGTGAAACCTATGGTCAATTCGCCCAGTTCGCCACGTTCCAACCGTGCTGCTTTCTCGGCAGCGCGATTCACCTGATCGAGCACCTGATAGGTCTCTTTCAGAAACAATTCCCCCGCCTGGGTCAGGCTGACATTGCGGTTGTTGCGCGCCAGCAGGCGTGCGCCGACCATTTCCTCCAGCGCCTGGATTTGCTGGCTGAGCGGCGGCTGAGAAATACGCAGACGTTCTGCGGCACGACCAAAATGCAACTCTTCCGCCACGGCGACAAAATAACGCAGATGCCTCAATTCGATATTCATACTTTAAACATCTCAATTTTAATTATTAATATATTAGACAAAAAACTGCCCTCTCCCTATGATTTTGTTAATTCATAATGTGTTGATATATACCCGATGTTCGGTAAGGAAAGACTGTGACAACCCCTGTGCGCTCTGCGGCCGATATGCCGTCGACGCGGGCCGCCAACGATAACGCGGCCACTGCGCCAAAAACCCAACGTTCCACCCTTAACAAACTTCCCTACATCGAACGCGGAACACCGCAGTTTATGCGCGTCACTCTGGCGTTATTTTCCGCCGGCCTTGCCACTTTCGCCTTGCTGTATTGCGTGCAACCTATCCTGCCAGTTCTGTCTCAGGACTTCGGCATCTCCCCGGCACAAAGCAGTCTGTCGCTGTCGGTTTCTACCGGGCTATTGGCGATCGGTCTGATGTTTACCGGCCCGCTGTCCGACGCCATCGGCCGTAAATCAGTGATGGTAGTGGCGCTGCTGCTGGCGGCTATTTGCACCCTGATTTGCGCCTTTATGACCAGTTGGCATGGCATTCTGCTGATGCGCGCACTGATTGGCCTTTCGTTAAGTGGCGTCGCCGCCGTTGGCATGACCTACCTGAGCGAAGAGATCCATCCCAGTTTTGTCGCCTTTTCGATGGGACTGTATATCAGCGGTAACTCCATCGGCGGTATGAGCGGCCGCCTGGTGACGGGGGTGCTAACCGACTTCTTCTCCTGGCGGGTATCGCTGGCGGTGATCGGTCTGTTCGCGCTGGCCGCGGCCTGCATGTTTTGGCGCATTTTGCCCGAATCAAAACATTTTCGTGCCAGTTCATTGCGTCCGCGCACCCTGCTTATAAACTTCCGCCTGCATTGGCACGACAAAGGCTTACCGCTGCTGTTTGCCGAAGGTTTTCTGCTGATGGGCAGTTTTGTCACCATGTTCAACTATATTGGCTACCGCCTGCTGTCGGAGCCTTATCACCTCAGCCAGGCGATAGTAGGTCTGCTGTCGGTGGTATACCTGACCGGTTCTTACAGTTCGCCGAAAGCCGGTGCTATGACCTCACGTTTCGGCCGCGGGCCGGTGCTGTTGGCGTCGACCCTGATAATGCTGATCGGGATCCTGATTACCGCACTGGCACCGGTAGCGGTTATTTTTATCGGCATGATGCTGTTCACCGCCGGTTTCTTTGCTGCCCACTCGGTTGCCAGCAGTTGGATTGGTCGCCGCGCGCGCCGCGCCAAGGGCCAGGCATCTTCACTTTACCTGTTCTGTTATTACGTGGGTTCCAGCGTCGCCGGTACCCTCGGTGGCGTGTTCTGGCACAGTTTCGGCTGGAATGGCGTGGTGGCCTTTATCAGCGTGATGCTGTTGCTGGCCCTGTTGGTGGTGCATTACCTGAAGAAACTGCCGGAAGCGACCCGCGTTTAATCCCTGCCTTACCGCCTGCACGAGAGGCAGGCGGTAACACCCCTAAAAACGCTGCCTGGCTGGACAGCTCGGTATTGCCGTTAACACCGTTGCTGATGTTGCCCTTTCGTTTATTACCCTCTTATTGTATGTTGTAACTAAAATAGGAACGCGTGATGGATAAATACGATTTAATCGGTAGGATGAATGCTTGCTTCAGCGAACTGGAACAGGCGCTAACGGGTCTCCACCAGCAGATCCAGCCATTGCACTTGCTGGCTGGGCGGGTGTTTAGCCTGCCCGAAATCGAGAAAGGCAAGGAACATGACACGGTGGCGCAGATTGCCGTCGAACAGCATGTTGGCCTGGCCGCTCGCGATTTGGCGCTGGAACACTATCAGCGGCTGTTTATCCATCACAACAAGCACAACATCAGTAGCAAAGCGGCTGTGCGCCTGCCCGGTGTGATTTGTCTGGCGGTGGAACAACCTGAATACCTGGCGCTGCAACAGCAAATTGCCCTGATTAACCAGCTGAAGGCCGAACTGGAACAGATCATCACCGTCGACTCTGGCCTGGCACCAGAGCAACGTTTTGACTTTGTCCACACTCATCTACATGGCTTAATCACCCTTAGTGCCTATCGTACCCTCACCCTTTTAACCAATCCGGACTCGGTGCGTTTTGGCTGGGCAAACAAGCACATTATCAAGAACGTGAAACGCGACGACATTCTGGCTCAATTGGAAAAGAGCCTGAAGGCCGGACGCGCCGTGCCCCCCTATAATCGCGAGCAATGGGCCGAACTGGTCAGCCGTGAGATCGACGACGTCAGCCGCCTGCCACAGCAGGCCGTGTTGAAAATCAAACGGCCGGTAAAAGTGCAACCCATCGCCCGGGTGTGGTATCAGCCGCAGCAAAAACAGGTGCAACACCCCTGCCCACTGCCGCTGATTGCCCTGTGCCAGGTAGAAAACGGTGCTCAGGTACCGAAGATTGGCGAATTACTCAATTACGACGTCGCGGCGGTCAAACATAAATACAAGCCGGATGCCAGACCGCTGCGGCTGCTGGTCAAACGGCTGCATTTATATACCGACGTTCCTACTCGCTGAGGCTGTATACCCGCAGACGATGGCCATCCGGATCGCAGGCAACGAAGCTATAGCCGAAGTCCAGCATCACTGGCGGCTGAATCACCTTCAGCCCCTGTTCGCACCACCGCTGATAGAGCACGTCCACCTGCTGCGGCAATTCGCACATAAAGCCGATTTCGCCGCCCCCACCGGTCGCCGCTGCGGCAGGTTCGACGCTATGTTTCGACCACATAGCCAGTTTTAGGCCGTTGCTCAAGACGAACAGCGCGAAAGTGGGCGAAAGCTCCACCGGTGGCTGCCCCAATAATCGACGGTAGAAAGCGGCGCTGTTTTCTGGGTTATCAACATAAAGAAGGGTCATGTTTGGAGTTGTCATCGCTGTAACCTCTTGGCTGAGGGGAACCGGCCGGCTCCCGATAACCCAAGGCTAAAGCGCTCTACTGACAGTTTTTGGCAGCAGCGAAGAATTATTGTGGCGCAATGTCCTGAACCTCATGCCACTCTTTCATCAGCGAACGGCGGCCACGGGGATAACGTTGCGCCAACGGCGTCGCCAGACGGATACGGTCGAGGCGGAAATGGCGAAATGACTGGCGCAGCTCACACCAGGCAACCAACATCCGTGCCTGTTCAAAATAACCCAGAGCAAAGGGCCAGAGAATACGTTCGCTAGGGTTACCGTCTCGATCGCAATAATCCACCACCAGTTTGCGTTCCTGGCGGATCACCTCGCGGATCAGCACCAGCGTTTCGTCTGCCACCTTCACCAGATCTACCGGGCCAATCAGCAGCGTGCTGGCCTCCAACTCATTGCGTAGTGCAGCAGGCAGAACGTCGGCGATTTTGGCCAGAGCATTATTGGCCGCACCGGCCAATTGGCTGTCACCACGACGCCCCACCCAACGCATTCCCAACACCAGCGCTTCTATTTCATGCTGCGAGAACATCAGTGGCGGCAACATAAACCCGGGCCGCAGTACATAACCGACCCCCGCCTCGCCGACAATCTCAGCCCCTTGCTGTTGCAGCGTGGCGATATCGCGGTACAGCGTACGCATGCTGATATTCATTTCTTGCGCCAACGCATGGCCGGCAACCGGGTAGCGATGCCGTCGCAGGATCTGCATCAGGTCGAGTAAACGCTCGGTACGTGACATTTATTTTTTTCCAAAAAAAGGGCTTACCCAAGTAAGCCCACAGACTGATGACAAACCTCATTCCTGCCCAGAGCGAGTAGAGGTCGATAAATAAAAAGCAGGAAAAACCACGCTTTTTCCTGCTTTGTCAGCAACCTAAGGGCTTACCCAAGTAAGCCCATTGCCGCTGACGCAATCAATTACTTTTTCATGCTACCGACCATGTCTTCCGGGCGTACCCACAGGTCGAATTCTTCTTCGGTCAGGTAGCCCAGCTTCAGCGCCGAGGCTTTCAGCGTCAGGCCTTCCTTGTGTGCTTTCTTGGCGATTTCTGCCGCTTTGTCATAACCAATATGGGTATTGAGCGCGGTCACCAGCATCAAGGACTCATTCAGTAACTGGCTGATGCGGTCACGGTTAGGTTCGATGCCCACCGCACAATGCTCATTAAAGCCCTGCATACCGTCAGCCAGCAGACGAATGGATTGCAAATAGTTGTGGATCACCATCGGCCGGAACACGTTTAACTCAAAGTTGCCGGAAGCGCCGCCGATGTTCACCGCTACGTCATTGCCCAGCACCTGTGCGCACAGCATGGTCATCGCTTCGCACTGGGTTGGGTTGACCTTTCCCGGCATGATGGAACTGCCCGGTTCGTTTTCCGGAATAGAAATTTCCCCGATTCCACAACGCGGGCCGGAGGATAACCAGCGTACATCGTTGGCAATTTTCATCAGCGAAGCCGCCAGCCCTTTCAGCGTACCGTGGCCGTGCACCAATGCGTCGCAGGTGGCCAGCGCTTCAAATTTGTTGGGCGCGGTAACGAACGGCTGCCCGGTCAGGTCAGCCAGCGCTTTGGCAACGCGAACCGCGTATTCCGGATGGGTGTTCAAACCGGTACCCACGGCGGTACCGCCCAGCGCCAGTTCACAGATATGCGGGATGCTGGCTTCAATATGCTGCAGGTTATGCGCCAACATGGCTGCCCAACCGGAAATCTCCTGGCCGAGGGTCAGCGGGGTCGCGTCCTGCAAATGGGTACGGCCAATTTTGACGATATCGCGATAAGCCTCTGCCTTGTCGCTCAGGGTTTTATGCAGCACTTTCAGTTCGGGGATCAAATGCTCACGCACCGCGATCACCGCGGCCACGTGCATCGCGGTCGGGAACACGTCGTTGGAACTCTGGCTCTTGTTGACGTCGTCGTTCGGGTGCACCCGACGCTCTTCGCCCCGCAGCCCGCCCAACAGCTCACTGGCGCGGTTGGCCAGCACTTCATTCATGTTCATGTTGGTCTGGGTACCGGAGCCGGTTTGCCAAATCGACAACGGGAATTCTTCAGTATGCAGGTTCGCCAGCACTTCATCGGCGGCGCTGATAATGGCATTGGCACGCTCGGCGGGCAGCAACCCCAGGTCCATATTCACATTGGCCGCCGCGCGTTTGGTCAACGCCAGCGCATGGATCAAGGCGGTCGGCATCTTTTCAGTAGAAATACGGAAGTGCTCCAAAGAACGCTGAGTTTGCGCTCCCCATAGCCGATCGGCCGGCACTTCAATCGGTCCCATAGAGTCTTTTTCAATACGAACGGCTGCCATCACGATCTCCTTAGTACAATTCCTAAAAATGTACGATTACGCCAACGCACCCATGCCCGCCGGCACACCCCAAACAGTATAGTGACATAATAACTATTCGCATTAAGAGAGTTGGCTCACAGCATTTTTCCTCCGTATGCCCCGTTTATTGTACGGCCATTATTGGTTGGTGAATTTTCTGGTCTACCCGATGTACGTCGGTAATAAAAAAGCGCCGTCTGGCGCTCTGATTATTTATTTTCAGTCAGAAGATTAATGGTGATGTTGATTATATGCATTAATTCTCTGGTCCTGTAGATGATTGATTTCATCATAAGCGTCCTGACGTTCATTGTGGCGATAGACACCTGCCCCTACAGCAACCGGGTGAGCAACCTATGTTGCCACCACCGACGCAGCAGACACCACCACTGGCACCGGCGTGACTACCACCACCGGACGTGGCGCTATGATCACCGGCCGGGCAATCCCATAACCATAGGCATGAGTCACCATCACGGCCGCATTGGCACCGGAAGTACAGAGCAACAGGGCCAGTAACAATTTTTTCATCATCGCCTCATCATTAATAATATTCAAATGGGTTTATAGACGAGCCCTGTATAGCGGCACTGCCTATTAAATTTAGCTAGCCGTGTGGTTGCCCATAGAAACGGAATAATTATGATAAGAAATATATTCAGCCGGTAATAATTAAATGCAAAAAACACAGTTTGAAATATACGGTAGTGATATGGGCCAAAATATTCAGACCTGCACTTTCCTCCAGAAGATATATTCAACAGCAAACGCATTGGCGTTTTTTTAAACTCCGTTTGCTCTGTTGTAACCGAGGGCACAATTGTGACGCCGGTTGCTATCACGTTATACTTTGCCGGCCTTGGGCCACTTGTTTGTTCGCGTCCGGCGTATACGCCACAGTTCGCGTGTAGGATAAGGCGCACAAGGTTTTTAACAGTCAGCTACTACCGCCCCTGGCGGCGAACGCAAAGGATGTTTATCAAGATGCAAAAAATGACCAACGCAGTGCAAAACTACGCATGGGGCAGCCACGACGCGTTAACCCGGCTTTATGGCATCGCCAACCCACAAGGGCAGCCAATGGCGGAGCTGTGGATGGGCGCTCATCCGAAAAGCAGCTCCCGCGTGGCCGGTGCCGATGGCAATTTGCGCTCGTTGCGCGACGTCATTGATGAAGATCAGCCCAAACATCTGGGTGCCGACGTTTCCCGCCGCTTCGGTGAGTTGCCGTTTCTGTTCAAGGTGCTGTGTGCCGATCAACCGCTATCGATTCAGGTGCACCCGAGCAAATCGGCAGCAGAAACGGGTTTTGCCAAAGAAAACGCCGCCGGTATTCCGCTGGACGCAGCTGAACGCAACTATAAAGATCCTAACCACAAGCCGGAGTTGGTGTTCGCCCTGACGCCTTTCCTGGCGATGAATGGCTTCCGCGAACTGTCAGACATTGTTTCCCTGCTGCAGCCGATCGCCGGTGCCCATCATGATATCGCCGCCTTCCTGCAACAGCCGGATGTCAGCCATCTGTCTTCCCTGTTTGCCAGCCTGCTGGCGATGAACGGCGAGCAGAAATCGCTGGCGCTGGGCGTGCTGAAAGCCGCGCTGAATAACCAACAGGGCGAAACCTGGGACACCATCCGCTTTATCGCCGGTTTTTATCCGGACGACAGCGGCCTGTTCTCACCGCTGCTGCTGAACGTGGTGCAGCTCCAACCGGGTGAAGCGATGTTCCTGTACGCCGAAACACCGCATGCCTACCTGAAGGGCGTGGCGCTGGAAGTGATGGCCAACTCGGACAACGTGCTGCGTGCCGGTCTGACACCTAAATTCATCGATATTCCGGAACTGTTAGCCAACCTGCAGTTCCGTCCACAGCCGGCATCCGGCCTGCTGACCCAGCCGCAAAAGCGCGGTGACGAACTGTTCTTCCCGATCCCGGTGGAAGACTTCGCTTTCTCACTGCATGACCTTTCCGCCGCCCCACAGGCGCTGACGCAAAATAGCGCAGCCATTGTGTTCTGCGTTGAGGGTGAAGCGGTATTAACCAAACAGGACCAGCAACTGGTGCTCAAGCCAGGTGAATCCTGCTTTATCGGCGCGTTCGAATCGCCGGTCAGCGTCAGTGGCAGCGGTCGAATCGCTCGCGTTTATAACCAGTTGTCGTAAACACTCGGTAAATTTCCGCAAATTGGTTGCTGAAAGAGTGGCTTACCTTCACAATTAAACGCCTGCGGGCGTTTTTTTATTGGCCCAAATTTGCCCATCCATCTGTTTGAGACAGATGGCTTAATAAGGATGAACAGAACTATGAAAAAATCGTTAGTCGCTGTTGGCGTCATTGTGGTTATTGGCGCAGCATGGACTGGGGCTTCCTGGTACACCGGCAAACTGATCGAACAACGGATGGGTGAAGTGGTTGATAACGCCAACAGCCAACTGAAAGCCTATCTGCCGAAAGCCGGCGTCAAACTGGGTTATGAAAATTACCAACGCGGTATTTTCAGCAGTAAAATTCGCTATGTCCTGCGCGCCGATGGCAGCGTCACCACCGACGATGCTCCGCTGAAAGCCGGTGATGAAGTGGCGTTTATGGAAACCATCGACCATGGTCCCTTCCCGTTTGCCCAGTTGAAAAAATTCAACCTGCTGCCAAGCATGGCGTCGGTGCATACCGAACTGGAAAATACCCCAGCCACCAAGGGCCTGTTTGAAATCACCAAGGGCAAAGCGCTGTTCACCGCCGATTCCCGCATCTCCTACAGTGGTGATACTTCGTCAGCCATTAACGTGATCCCGCTGGAATACCAGAAAGACAAGTCCTCGCTGAAATTTAGCGGTGCGACCATCAATGCCGACGTGTCCCGCGATATGAAAGCCATCACTCTGGACGCCAACAGCGACAACGCGGTGATCAGCGGCCCGAACCAGTTTGGTCAGACCGAGCAGGTTCAGTTGCAGGGCTTCTCGCTGAAAAGCCAGTCCCACGCCGGGCAGTTCGATCTCAGCCTGGGCAACCAGAACATGGAGATAAAACAGATCAAGGTTGCCGTTGACGGTAAAGAGACCCTGACGCTGGAAGGCTTCAAGCTGGCGAGCCAATTCGGTGAGAAAGACACTAACCTGAATGGCCAGATTGATTACACCATGGACGCGCTGAAGATCCAGAACAGCGACTTCGGTTCTGGCAAACTGTCACTGAAAATCAACAAGCTGGACGCCAAATCGCTGAAAGAGTTTGCCGACCGTTACAACCAGCAGGCTATGCAGATGCTGCAACAGGCGCAGACCATGGATCCGGTTGCCTACCAGCAACAAACCACCGATATCCTGCTGCAGAACCTGCCGCTGCTGTTGAAGGGTAACCCAAGCATCAGCATTGCACCGCTGAGCTGGAAAAACAGTAAAGGCGAAAGTACCTTTACCCTGAACCTGGACCTGACCGATCCTGCGCAAGTCGGTTCCCCGGCAGAATCACCGGATCAGCTGATTGCCCGTTCAGTGAAAAAACTGGACGCTAATCTGAGCATTCCAGTGGCGATGGCGACCGAAACCACTTCGCAAACCGCGTTACTGCAAGGCTATAGCGCCGAAGAAGCACAGAAACTGGCACAGCAGCAGGTGCAGGGTCTGGCGGCCATGGGTCAGATGTTCAAACTGACTACCCTGAAAGACGGGGTGATCGGCAGCAGCTTCCATTACGCCGACAACCAGGTTGATCTGAACGGTAACAAGATGTCGCTGCAAGAGTTCATCGGCACCTTCGGCCTGTTGGGGGCACCTGGCCCGGTCGAAACGCCGGCTCCGGACGCAGCCCCTGCTCCAGCACCAGCCCAGTAATATTTCCCCTCGGGGCCCGCTTGCCGGGCCCCTTTTTTATCCCTGAACGCCGTACACCGCATCGCGTATCTGCTGTGGATAGATCCCGCTCATGCCTTCAAACGCCGTATTGGTCAGCGCCACCACGCTTAATGCCGCCTGCGGATCGTAAAACCAACTGTGTCCATAAACACCTCCCCACTGCAGGGTGCCTTTGTGCTGTGGCGTCGCCGCCAATTGAGCATCTACCAGCACCGCACCGCCGAAACCAAAGCCCCAGCCCGGCCCCTGAGTTTCAGCTTCGGCCCCGACATGCGCCTGCCGCATCAGTTCGACGGTGGCCGGTTGCAACATTCCCTCTCCACCATTGCGCAACGTTTCGACCAGTCGCAGCACGTCATCGGCATCACCGACCATACCGGCCCCGCCGGAGGCATAGGCATGAGGGTCAAATGCACGTGATGGGGATAATGCTATGTCAAAACCAAAACCTTCAGGTAGCTTCAACTGCATACCGTCATAAATCGGTTCCGGCCGGGCAGTGGTATCCTGATAAGCCGTCGACATGTTTTCGCTGTCGGTGGTGTAAAAACCGGTATTCCCCAACCCCAAAGGCTGCGCAACCCAACGATTGAACAACTGCGGCAAGGGTTCACCCGCCGCCACCTCCAGCACCGCACCCAGCACGTCGATCGCCAGTGAATAATGAAACTCTCTGCCCGGTTCCACGAGCAGCTCCGCCTGTGCCAGCAGACGCAAATTCTGCTCCAGCGTCAGCGACGACGATGTCATCCCGTCTTGAATCCCTAACCGCTGATACGGCCCATCCTCAGGCTGGGTAAAGCGATAATCCAGCCCGGCAGTATGGCTCAGCAAGTGGCGGATTTTAATTTCTGGCTGGCGGCCATCGGCCAGTACCGGGGTAAACCAGGGGAGCCAGCGACTGACCTCATCATCCAGCCCCAGCTTGTGCTGTTCTACCATGCGCATCGCCGCCAGTGTGATATAGGGTTTGGACACCGATGACAGCCGGAACTGCGTCTCGCGCCGCATCGGCCGCTGTTGCTCACGGTCGGCGTAACCACTGGCCTCGGCATAAATCACCTTGCCGTGCTGGGCCACCAGCACCACGCTGCCGACAATACGTTCTTCGCTAATCGCCTGCCGGCTGACCGCCTGTATTCTTTCTGCTAATGACTGATTCAGTGTCGTCATGCTTTGATACTCTCTGAAGGGGTATCAAAACACTTTAAAGCGATTATTATAAAATTAAATACCCGATAACTTAACGAATCATTAAGCAGGGGTTACTGATAGATGAGTTCACTATTACAGTTACTGCCGTTCTTCGAAGCCGTCGCCCGCCTGGGCAGTTTTACCCAGGCGGCAAATCAGCTGGGCGTTACCCCCCCTGCGGTGTCGCAAAACATTCAGGCATTGGAAACCCGCTTGGGTGTACGGCTGTTCAACCGTACCAGCCGATCGGTACGACTGAGCGATGAAGGCCGCCTCTTTTTCCAACGGGTAGCACCGGCGATGGGCCAGATCGACATGGCAGCAGAGGATCTTCGAACCCTGCACGGCCACCCTTCTGGTCTGTTGCGCATCACCCTGCCGCAGTTAGCGGCTTCGCTGTTGGTGATGCCTTATCTGGCCGAATTTCAGGCGCTTTATCCCGAGGTGCAGCTTGAGCTGTTTACCGACGACCATTTTTCCGATCTGGTATTGGACAGTTTCGATGCCGGTATTCGCATGCGTGCCATGGTGCAAAAAGACATGGTTGCGGTGCCGATCGACAACGACCAACAGCGGGTGATTATCGCCACTCCCGCTTATCTGGCGCAGCACGGCACGCCATTAACGCCACAGGCACTGAGCGCGCACAACTGCCTGCGCTATCGTTTCCCCGGCAGCGGCAAGTTTGAACCCTGGTATTTTCGGCAGGAAGGCGGGCAACTCACGCTGGAAGTCAGCGGTAACCTGATATTCAACGAAGACAGGCTGATTAAGGATGCAGCGTTGATGGGGCTGGGGCTCACCCAACGTTTTGTCAGCACGGTACAACGCGAGCTGGACACTGGGCAACTGGTGGAAATACTGGCGGAATATCGCTGTAATTTTCCCGGTTTTTTCATCTACTTCCCGGCCAGCCGGCATATGCCACTCAAACTGCGAGTGTTTGTTGATTTCATACGGGAAAAACGGGCACTACAGTTATCTTCTCAGGACGCCATTACAGCGCCCTGAGAAAGCATGAATTAACGCTTATCCAACGCCTGTACCAACTGGTAGGTTGCCGCGACCCGATCGTCGTTCGGGAACCATTTGTTGGCCAGCATCACCACGGCGATTTTCTTCGATGGGATGAATACTGCGTAGGTGGAGAACCCTCCGGTCGAGCCGGTTTTATTGTACCAGGCAGCGCTTTGCTCTTGCTGCGGCGGCGTGATGACGGTGGCCGGAGTGCCGTTCATGATCATCCCGGCGTTGTTGCCTTCCGTCAGCTTGGGCAATGCCACCGGATAAGCGTAGCTTTCCCACATCAGATCCTGGGTGAACACCCCGGCCCGGTAGTAACCGGTATGGGTAGCCGCCAGTGCCTTGCGCCACTTATCCCCCACTTTGGCTACCTGCATGTTGGCTTCAAGGTAACGGATCAGATCTTCGGCATTGGATTTGATGCCGTAGGATTCTGCGTCCAACGGGCCAGGCGTGACTCGCACCGGTTGGTCTTTCTTGTTGTAGCCCTGAGCGTAATTATCCATCTGCGCAACCGGAACATTAACGTAGCTGTGGTTCATACCCAAAGCCGGCAGCAGCTGTTTTTCCATCGCCTGCGCAAAGGGTTGGTTCAGGCTTTTGGCGGTGATCATCCCCAGCATGCCAATACCCAGGTTGGAATAAACCCGATAGGTCCCCACGGCATGTGGCGGCTGCCATTTTTTGTAATACGCCATCAATTGCGCGTCATTGGTCACGTCGTCCGGGACAAATAGTGGCAAGCCGGAGGTATGCGTCGCCAGGTTCAGCAAGCTGACATGGTCAAAGGCGCTGCCACGCAGTTCAGGCAGGTAATGGCTGGCCGGTTCGGCGAACGACAGTTTGCCCTCATTTTGCGCGTAGGCCGCCAGCGTGGCGGTGAAGGTTTTGCTCAATGAGCCCACTTCAAACAAGGTTTGATTGGTGATTGGCTTGCCGGTCTGTTTGGACGCCACGCCATAATCATAAAACTGCTGTTTCCCATCCACAGACACGGCGATAGCCATGCCGGGCACGCCATATTTTTGCATCAGCGGCTGAATAATAGCGTCAATATCGGCTTTGTCGGCGGCCTGGCCTGCCGGCAGGATCATTGCGGCCAACAACGCGGCCGCCAGGCGATTTATTTTGGTCATGTGAAAGCTCTTGGGTTGCAGGGTATCGGCCGATGGCAAAAGATTTTATTGCCTGTCGACGCGAGGATATCCTTGGATGATGGTGTTATTCCTTTTCTGACTGCGTTGATTTCGCACCAGCAGGCTAAATATCAGGGTTTATCCTTGGGTTGACAAGCGATAAGAATTTCAGCCAGCATAAAGAAAAACTTATGGCTAACTTTATGCGTAATCGACTTCCCCTCAATGCCCTGCGGGCGTTTGAATCCTCCGCCCGTCACCTGAACTTTACCCGCGCCGGGCTGGAGTTGAGCGTCACCCAAGCTGCCGTCAGTCAGCAGGTGCGTATGCTGGAACAGCAACTGGGCATTCAGCTGTTCCGCCGTCTGCCGCGTGGGTTGGATTTGACCGAAGAAGGACAGGCACTGTTGCCGATATTGACCGACGCTTTCGACCGCATTGAATCGGTATTGCAACAGTTTGAGGGGGGGCATTTCCATGAGGTGCTGACGGTCGCGGTGGTCGGTACCTTTGCCGTCGGCTGGCTGATGCCCCGTCTGGCAGACTTCAGAGAATCGCATCCGTTTATCGATCTGCGGGTGTTAACCAACAATAACCTGGTTAATTTGTCCGCCGACGGAATGGACTTTGCTATCCGTTTTGGCGAAGGCCGCTGGCCGGCGACCCACAACCTCAAACTGTTTGATGCCCCGCTGACGGTGCTCTGCCCGCCGGAAGTGGCCAGGCAGCTGCGCACGCCGCAAGATCTGCAACACCAACGGCTGATGCGCAGCTACCGTAAAGACGAATGGGAACGCTGGTTTGCCGCCGCCCAGGTAACCCCATGGCGCATCAACGGCCCGGTGTTCGACTCTTCCCGACTGATGGTGGAAGGAGCGATCCACAGCGGCGGTGTCGCGCTGGCCCCTGCGCGCATGTTTGCTCGGGAGCTGCGTGAAGGTCTGTTGCAGCGCCCGTTCAGCGCTGAAGCGGATCTCGGTGGCTACTGGCTGACCCATCTGAAATCACGTGATATGACCCCGGCAATGAAAGTGTTTGTCAGTTGGATCCAGCAACAGGTCACTGATGAACAACATTGATGAACAACAATGAGGTCAGGCCGAGCCGCGCTTGATCAACAAGGGCGGCAGAATCACGTTTTGCGGTGGTAAGTCGGCGTCGGCAATCCGTTGCAGCAGGCGTGAGGCGGCGCTGCGCCCCACTTCGCGCGCGGAACTGGAGACCAGCGTCAGCGGCGGCTCGGTCAGTTCGGCCTCTGGCACGTCGCCGAAACCAATCAACGCCACCTGTTGCCCGTAGTAGGTATCCACACCATCAGAACCGATGCTGCGCCCACTGCGGACAATGCCAAAATAGGCCCCCAGCGCCACCGAAGCCTTGTGGCAAACCAGCGCGCTGATATTGGGATGTTGCCGTAGCAGGTTTTCCGCCGCCTCCGCCGCCGCACGTTGATGGCAGTCACATTCGACAATCCAGTCGGAGCGGAAAGGCAGACCATATTGCACCAGCGTGGCACAAAAGCCCCCCAGCCGTTCGGCGCGGGTCAACGAACTGCTTTGTCCTCCCAGATAAGCAATTTGGCTGTGGCCGCGTTTGATCAAAAATTCGGTGGCCATTTTAGCCGCCTGCATATTGTCCGGCCGCACCACATCAACCCCTTCCAACCCATTCGAGCGCGCTGCACACACCAATGGCACCCCCTGTTCGGCGGCTTTTTCCTTCAGGCCCTCGGCCGAGCGTACGCCGCCCGCCAGCACCATGCCGTCGACCCCGTGCTCCAGCAGCGTATCGAAACAGCGCATCAGCCCTTTGCCTTCACGACCGCTTTGGGTCAGGAACAGCACTTTGCCGTGCGCCTCCAGCACCTCGCTCAGACCCGCGGTCATTTCCGCATAAAACGGCTCGCAAATATCACGCAGGATCAAACCAATCACGCCCGACTCCCCGCCACGCAACGTTGCCGCCTGACGGTTACGTACGTAGCCAAGGCGCTCAATCGCCTGGTTCACCCGTTCCACGGTGGTGGGTGAAATACGCCCTTTGCCGCTCAGCACCAGCGAAACGGTAGTGACGGAGACGCCGGCCTGTTGTGCGACATCGGTGATGGTGATCTTTTTGATGGTCATAACCTCTGCTAGCCCGATCCTGGGCATTGAGCACCTTGCAGCAAATGGTATACCGAATCGGTTTGACCAGTAAAACGTTTTACTGGCATCAGCATTGTCGCCGCAAAGTGCAGGCTGAAATTGTGATTAGCGGCGCATTTTTGCTAGGTAAAACGTTTTATCTTATTTTTACCTAACAGGGGTACACACCACTTTCGCACGTTTTTTCGCCAGGAGCCGCCGGTTATGCCAGCATCTAAAAAACAAAAAATCACGCTTTGGGAGTTTTTCCAGAGCCTGGGCAAAACATTCATGCTGCCCGTCGCCTTGTTGTCGTTCTGCGGCATCATGCTGGGCATCGGCAGTTCGCTAAGCAGCCGTGATGTCATCACCCTGTTACCGTTTATCGGTCACCCGGCCTTCCAGTTGCTGTTCACCTGGATGAGCAAGATCGGTTCCTTTGCCTTTAGTTTCCTGCCGGTGATGTTCGCCATCGCCATTCCGTTGGGCATGGCGCGTGAAAACAAAGGGGTCGCCGCGTTCTCCGGCTTTGTCGGCTTTGCGGTGCTGAATCTGGCCACCAACTTCTATCTGACCACCACCGGCATTTTACCCACCACCGATCCGCTGGTGCTAAAAGCCAACAATATCCAGAACATCCTCGGTATTCAGTCGATTGATACCGGCATTCTGGGGGCGGTGATCGTCGGGATTATCGTTTATAAATTGCATGAGCGTTTTCATACCATTCGCCTGCCGGATGCGCTGGCATTTTTCGGCGGTACCCGCTTTGTGCCGATCGTCACCACGGTGGTGCTGGGCCTGTGTGGTCTGGTGATCCCGCTGATCTGGCCGTGGTTCGCCGCCGGTATTACCGGTCTGGGCTGGGTAATTAACAGCGCCGGCGCCTTTGGCCCGATGCTGTTTGGCACCGGTGAACGTCTGCTGCTGCCCTTTGGCTTGCAGCATATTCTGGTGGCACTGATCCGCTTTACCGAAGCGGGCGGCACGCTGGACGTTTGCGGCCATAGCGTGAGCGGCGCGCTGACCATTTTCCAAGCACAACTCTCTTGCCCGACCACCACCGGCTTTGCCGAAAGCGCCACCCGCTTCCTGTCCCAGGGCAAGATGCCGGCATTCCTCGGCGGCCTGCCAGGGGCGGCGCTGGCGATGTACCACTGCGCCAAGCCGGAAAATCGCCATAAGATTAAGGGGCTGTTGATCTCCGGCGTGGTGGCTTGCGTGGTCGGTGGCACCACCGAACCGATCGAATTCCTGTTCCTGTTTGTCGCGCCTTTCCTGTACCTGATTCACGCTGTCCTGACCGGGCTGGGCTTCACCGTGATGGCGCTACTGGGCGTGACCATCGGCAATACCGACGGCAATATCATCGACTTCGTGGTGTTCGGCATCCTGCATGGCACCGCCACCAAGTGGTATCTGGTACCCGTCGTCGCGGCCATTTGGTTCGCCGCTTACTACGCTATTTTCCGCTTCTCCATCCAACGCTTTAATATCAAAACGCCGGGCCGTGAGAGCGAAACTGCTGCCAGCCAGAGCGCATCTGCAGGCCCGGTCGGCAAATCCGGCTATAACGTACCGGCCATTTTGGCGGCGCTGGGCGGCAGTGAGAATATTGTTTCGCTGGATAACTGCATCACCCGTCTGCGTCTGTCGGTCGACGACATGAGCAAGGTTGATGACGCCGCACTGAAGGCCAATCGCGCCATCGGCGTGGTACACCTCAACGAACACAATCTGCAGGTGGTTATCGGTCCGCAGGTGCAATCGGTGAAAGATGAATTAGACTCACTGATAGCGGCAGCGCCTCCTGCTGCGGCCCTGCAGGGAGCGTCAAATGTTTGATTTTTCCACCCCGGTCGATCGGCACGGCACCTGGTGCACGCAATGGGATTATATCGCTGACCGCTTTGGCAGCGATGACCTACTGCCGTTCACCATTTCCGATATGGACTTCGCCACCGCCCCCTGCATTCTCGAAGCGCTGCAACAGCGCCTGCAGCACGGTGTGCTGGGTTATAGCCGCTGGCAACATGAGGATTTCCTCGGTGCGGTGCGCCAATGGTATCAACAACGCTTTGATACCCTCATCAACACCCAAATGGCGGTGTATGGTCCGTCGGTGATTTACATGGTAGCGCAGTTAATCCGCCTGTGGTCAGCACCGGGGGAATACGTGGTCACCCACACCCCGGCGTATGACGCTTTTTATAAGGTGATCCTTGGTAATCAGCGCCAACTGCTGGCCTGCCCGTTGCAAAAACACGGCAACGACTGGCGTTGTGATATGGCCCATCTGGAGGCATTACTGGCGCGGCCGCAGACCAAAATTCTGTTGCTGTGCAGTCCGCACAACCCGACCGGTAAAGTGTGGCGCACCGAGGAATTGCAGCAAATGGCCGAGCTGTGTGAACGCCACGACGTGCGGGTAATCAGCGATGAGATCCATATGGATATGGTGTGGGGTGAACAGCAACATACGCCGTGGAGCCAGGTTGCTACCACCTCCTGGGCACTTCTGACTTCCGGTTCCAAAACCTTCAATATCCCGGCGCTGACCGGGGCCTACGGTTTTATCAGCGACGATGCGACGCGCGATGCCTACAGCCAGCAACTCAAGGCGCGCGATGGGCTGTCTTCCCCGGCGGTGCTAGCGGTAGTGGCACATATTGCCGCTTATCGCCACGGTGAACCCTGGCTGGACGCGCTGCGCGATTACCTGCAGGACAACCTGACCTACGTCGCTGAAAGGCTCCATCAGGCATTCCCGCAACTGGGCTGGCAACCGCCGCAATCCACCTACCTGGCCTGGATTGATCTGCGCCCGTTGGGCATTGACGACCAACAGTTGCAACAGGTGCTGATCGAGCGGGAGAAGGTCGCCATCATGCCAGGCTTCACCTATGGCGAAGAAGGCCGTGGCTTCCTGCGGCTGAACGTCGGTTGTCCACGCAGCAAGGTGGAGGCCGGCATGGATAAGCTGATTAGCGGGCTGCAATTTGTGCTGAACTCGGCTTAATAACTTCAACAGTGTGAACGCCCTCTCTCCAGAGAGGGAGTCAGACTGATGACAAACCTCATTCCTGCCCAGAGCGAGTAGAGGCCGATA